>JAFXDI010000016.1 GCA_017521245.1 Bacteroidales bacterium | reverse complement strand
TGGGAGAGTAGGTAGCCGCCCCTTATGGAAAGAGAGAAGTTACAAAGACTTCTCTCTTTTTTTGTTTGTAAGATTAATGCTTTTAAGGCCATTTAAAGCCTTAAAGGCCATTAAAGCCCAAAAGGCCTAAAAGGTATTGGCCAAATTGGCCTGATTGGTCAAATTGCTAAAATAGTTAAACTCCTCTCCCCAAAGCAGGGGAATATTGCCCCTTTAATGCCTTTAATGCCCTTTTATAACCTTAAAGGCCTTTAAGGTCTAAAAGGGTATTAGTCTAATAGCAGCAATGGTGTATAAACAAACAATGTAACTACAGTGAGAAAAAAATGAATTTTTCATTTTTAATTTGCAAATATAAAATAATGTAGTATATTTGCATCATCATATTACCCATCAACCACAAAATGGGTAACATTATTTAAATCTAATACATTAATTACTTATCTTTTAAATTAATCAAACAAAACAAACTGTTTATGCCGATTTAGGGGAATTACATTATTGATGATAAATGTTTAAGTGTGGATTATTTTGTAAAAAAATAGTTCGATGACACTTTATCGGAATTTTTTTCTAAAGGAGTTCCAAATCAAAATAGCATTTCCTAAATGGTATAATAGGTTATAACTTCAACTTAAATTGGAGTTAATGACCATTGTTGCGCTCTTTGACATTGTTAATTTAAAGGATGATAATTAAGATCCTATCCTTTTACACATATTTAATATCTGTTCCCATCATTAAACTAATGAGTTCCTACTCTTGGTCCCTATGGAAAATCCTCTGAAAGTGAGTAATGAATTATAATAAACAAATCAACAATTTAATAGGTAATCATCAACAGTTAATAAACTAGAGAATAGTGAAATATTTATGTATAATTTAAACTTAATATATAGTTATGGAAAACAAATCAAATAAAACAGTTAGAAAACAAATGGAGAAAAAGAGTCAAACCTATTTTGGTCTTAAAATTGAAGATAATGGTAAGTTTGATGCTCTCAACGTTGCAGCACGATTATTCCTATGTCCAAGAATAACACCGGAGCATGCTATAAAGATGGTTGATATGCTTGTAAAAGGATCAATTACAGTTGAAGGTTTTAGAGAGAGAACAAATGATTTTATTTATGAACTTGTTTCTCTTAAAAACTCTTCAAAGGGAATTACCTCTATTATGAGGAATAAATTGGAGGCTTGGAAAAAGATACTCAAAGCCCCTACACAAAAAGAGTATAAATATATTGAAACTCTTTTTGGTTTCTCAAAGGAGACACTCTTCGGTAACGAACAACAACAACAAATTGGAGACCCATTAGAAAGCCCCATTAGTATGGCTGCATACGTAAAACAGTATGTAAAAGGTCAGGATGATGCTATTGATAAGTTGGCTGTTCCATTCTTCCTACATCACGATAGTAAATCTAAAAAATATACATCAAGGATAAAGACTCCTGTTTTAGTTATGGGACCAACGGGAAGTGGAAAATCGGAGATGATTCGCCATTTTGCAAAGATATGCGATTGCCCTGTTATTCGTATAAATTCATCTGAAATAACTCCTACAGGATGGAGAGGAGTTGGTATTACAGATATTATAGCACGTGAGTTGAAAAACGGAACTACTATAAATGACCTGAAATATGCCATTATAGTATTCCACGAGTTTGATAAGATTACACACCATAATCAAAATATTATTGGGACATGTGGGACAGATATGGATAATGATATGATGCGTGATATTATGCGTTTTTTTGAAACTGATCACAGCCTGCATCTCGAAGATTCAACCCATCCTACAGGAGATACCTACCGCCTTCCAGTAGATAATTTATTGATAGTATTTGACGGAGCCTTCTCAGGAATGGAGAATATTATTAAAAAAAGATTAAACTTACGTCAGAAGGTTGGATTTAGTCAAAACTCTTCATCTGGGTATGACGAAAGCAATCTTTTACAATATGTAAAAACAGAAGACCTTGAGGAGTGGGGATATATGCCAGAACTTTTGGGACGTATTGGAGAGACTGTAGTGTTAAATCCTTTGTCAACGGATGTTATATATGAGATTATGATATCAGCAAAAGAGAGTGTTCTTCAATCGCATAAGGAGTTCTGGTTGAAAAACAATATTGATTTACAATTTGAAGAAAAGGCTCTTCGTTACATTGCTGCTGAAGCATATAAATCGGGACTGGGATTCCGTAATGTTAAAGCATTGCTTGCAAAGGCCCTTAAAAGTATGTACTTCAATATGGTTCATCCCTCAGAGAGCAGTGTTGTAAAGATTAGCGAGGAGTATATAAAAGAGCATTTAAGAGTGAGATAGTGGCGTATATTTATTAAAGAGATATTGTTATGAAAGATGAAATTATAGAAAACTTAGATAAAGGTTTGTTTGAATTTTCTGACCGTCAAAATGAATGTTCAAGTTATAACTCGAGCAATGAAAAGGATTTATTTGCTACTGAAGATGTAGAAGAAATTCTCGATGATGAAAATGAGGAGATTGGAGAAGGGGAGATTGAAAATAAAGAGGGGGATATTGATAAAGAAGATGATTCTGCATTTAGCAGTGAGGATTTTGATAAATTATTAGATGATTTTATTGCATCTCAATTAGAGAGTTATGCTATGGATGCCCAATTTAATAATGATAAAGAAACACCTGAAAAAGATGATGAAGACTACGATATAGAAGATGAAGATGTTGAAGATGAAGAGGACGATAACCCTCGTGAAAATATTTTTCCACTCGGTTATCAATGGATTATCGAAGATATATCTGCGTCAAAAGAGAGGCGTAAATTTTGGGTTTTTGTAAAAGATATAGAGGAAGATAATTTATATACATTCGAAAAAATATTCCTATACAAGTATTTCTATCGTTTTATGAAACCTATCGAGTATAATCATCCTGATTATGCTGAGTGTGAAGAGTCGTTTTGGCCTCTTTTATTGCAAATGCTTTATGCTGAAACAGATGATGTTAAAATTATTGACACAAAAACAGGAGTTCCTGACATTGAAATAAGTTACAAATCTGACAGAAGAACAATATCGAGTTTAACGTTAGAGGAACTAAAATCTTTGACTTCGGAACTTGCTACTAAAGCGATTACTGATACAGAGGTTAGCATTATTTGCGTTGGAGTTAATAATGACTACACTTTGTTAGATAATAACTATCCTGTTTTAAAAGATGAAATACTAACTCTTTTCAACTGTTATCACCCTGAATTTGATAAGAAAGATTTAGAATTTGTTAATGGATTATATGAACGTATCAAAAGATATGATGTAGATACTCTTCCATATCGATTTAAATGATAATATATAACAGGTATGACTAATTTTGAAGTTAAAAATGGTGTTGTAATAATCCCTGAGGGGACTACTACGATAGATTGGGATAGTTATGCAGATTACACAAACTTAAAATCTGTTACTATTCCTGCGAGTGTTACAAATGTTTTAGCAGGCTCTTTTTTAAATTCTCCCTCTATTGAAAGTATCGTTGTAGAAGAGGGTAATCCTATATATGATTCACGTGAGGGGTGCAATGCAATCATAGAGACAGCAACCAATACCCTTATTGCAGGATGTAAATCAACAGTTATCCCCAATAGTGTTACCAGAATTGCACCATATGCTTTTTGGGCATGTTCTTCACCTGAGAGTATTACTATCCCCGAAAGTGTAGCAGAAATTGGCGTTAAAGCCTTTTGCTCTTGTGTTTCAGTTAAAAACATAAATATATTAGGCAACATAACTAAGATTGAAACTAATACTTTTAAGGATTGCATTTCGCTTGAGAGTATTACACTCCCTGAAGGTGTTACAACAATTAAAGATAAGGCTTTCTCGGGATGTACCTCATTAAAAGTTATTATACTCCCTGAAAGTATTACTAAAATTGGGAAAGCGGCTTTTGACCGTTGCTTATCTCTTGAGAGTGTAAATATACCTAAGAAGATTACAAAGATTAGAGAAGAGACATTCTCAGAATGTACCTCGCTTAAAAACATTGTAATTTCTGAGAGGGTAAAAATAATTGAAAGTAGAGCCTTCAGTAAATGTAGATCACTAAAGAGTGTTACTTTACCTAAAGGCTTGAAAAATATAGGATGGGATGTTTTTCAAAATTGTATTTCACTTGAAAGTATCACTCTCCCAAAAGGTCTGGAAGATATAGGATGGAGTGCTTTTCAAGGTTGCGTTTCACTTGAGAGTATCATTATCCCTGAGAGTGTAAAGACAATTGGTTGGAGTGCTTTTGAAGGGTGTTCCTCGCTCAAAAGTATAACAATCCCCAAAAGTATGATTAAGATTGGAGCCTTTGCCTTTATTGCTTGTATGTCTCTTGAGTGCATAGTAGTAGAAGAGGGTAATCCTATATATGATTCACGTGGGGGGTGCAATGCAATAATAGAAACTGCTACTAACACACTAATTACAGGATGTAAATCTACTATTATCCCCGATAGTGTTACTGTAATTGAGTCAAATGCTTTTGAAGGCTGTACTACACTTGAGCGTATTACTATCCCCGAGAGTGTAACTAAACTTGATGCAAGAACCTTCTATGGTTGTACTTCGCTTAAAGCAATTTATGTTGCAAAAGAGAAAATTGATACGATAAAAAGTATGTTGCCTATTGAGTTGCAAGAGGTTGTTAAGGAGAAGTAGTTTAACCCGTTAAACTATTATAAAAAAAGAGATAGGAGTGTTGAATAAACTCCCATCTCCTCTCTTTCTTCTAATAACTTATATTAAAATCCTTTCAAACGCTTGTATGTTTTAAGAGCCTCGTTGCGGACAGCCTCTTCATAGTTTTTGTTTTCCCATACCGAGAAGAAGTAGTCGGCAATCTCGTTACGTTTGTATGACATATTAAACCAGCCCATTGTCTCAATTAAAGCAATTTGCAAGTCTGGTTCTGTGATAGTCTCAAATGCTGCAATAATTTCATTAACAGCGGGGTGGAGTGGACGGTTACGGAATGAGCGTATAACTTTAAGTTTGTTCTTAGCCGAAACTTCGGGGTTGCTTATCTGCTCAACCTCTCCCTCAAACGATTTATCTGAGAATCTCTTTAACGATTTCAACAGACTCTCTGTCTCTTCCTCAGCATTGTAATAATCTTTGCAAGGATCTTGTTTTTTGAACTCCGCAACCAACTCATTGTATGGGAACATCTCCATTGCCATTTTAAGTTGGAAGTCAACACGTTGACCAATAGAGGGTTTTGAGTATAACGATACAATGGCGGGAATCAATCTCAAATCACCGCACTTACCTGCTTGAATAGAAGAGAAGCGACGAATTAACTCAAAATTATCGTTCAATCCCAACGATAGACACTCAATGTAGTTGTCATCTTTATATGTAGCAAGAGTGTTCAATGCCATAAGGCGAACAGTTTGGTAGGGCGAAGATTTAAATATCTCTAATATCTCTGCCGAAGTGATTGCTTTGCGAAGAGCCAACTCGTTAATGGCAAACGATTGCATAGCAGCATACTCCGATTTAAGTTGTTTTTTCCAGAACTTATCACCTTTCAAAAGAGCCTCGTTTACGTTGAATCCAAGTTTTGCAAAGGGAGCAAAAGTGTATGTAGGATCACCAAAAACGTGTGACTCAAAATATGGGTTATACTTAACAAAGTTACCCACGCGCAAACCCAAACCAAACATACCAATATTACGGTCGCACCACTTATCTTGCAATGAGTTTACACTGTTTGCAATAGTAACAACGCAGTCGCCATCCTCAAAAATATACTCTTCGGCAATATACTCATCGTGGCAGAAAGCACCATTGTAACAAGCATCCAAAATAACCACTCTTGCATTAGGCTTATACTCTCCAAGATCGGTTAAATGAAGGTCCATTTGTACGGCATTAATGGAATCTTTCTCACTAATCTCCTTGCCAAAAAGAGCCTCATGCGAGAACCAATTTTCAGGAACATCGTAACCATCTTTGTAGTAGTTAATAGTCTCGGTTGTATCTTTACCTCTGCTAACAGCAGTGTTTATTTTTGCTCTAAAGAATCTCTTAACAGCCTCAAGGTTTTGCTCTGCATTTTGAGGAATTGGATTATCATCAAGGTATTCAGTATCGGGGTAACCATGGTGATGCAACACTGCCAATGCCAGATCCTTGCGTTGCATCTGGCTCATCAAAGGATATTTGCTATACACATAGTCTGCGTGGTTTTGATATGTAAGACTCCAAGCCTGTCCCATTAGATTGGGGAACATCTCGTAGTATGAGTTCTTTTCATCAATACGAGCCAAGCCACAATCAGAGTTATAACCTTGACCTGCAAAGTAGAACACTTGCGATAGTTTTATGGCAGCCTCTTTTTGAGCAACAACCTTTTTAAGGTATGCTTTAAGACGCTCATATTTAGTTTTGTCGCCTTTGTCGCAAGTCTTCATACGAGCCGAGTAGATATCGGGTTGACACACTTGTGCCGATGTTGCAGTAAGCGAGTAGTAGAATTGATTAGGTTTCTCTTTGCTCTGCTCAATAAAAGAGAACTCCAAATCAAGATCATCGTAGAACCTATCCGAGGGAACAGAGGTAAACTCCATCTTCTTGGGATCTTGTTTTGCTTTAAAAGCCGAAGTCATATGTTGAGCATCTCTAATCATAGGCACAGGAATGTCGCCAATGAAAACCACACCCTCAATGGGAGCATCCTTTTTAGTAGCCAACTCTTTAACTTTCACTCTGATAGAGTCGGGGTTATACCACACATCCTCAACAATGTATGTTTTTAAGCCTTGTTTCTCAACCGATTGAGCGTAAGCATCAACCTCAGCCTTTGCCTCTTTGTAACTTATGGGGTCAATAACAATGGCAAAGCCTCTCTCTGCTGCCGATATTGTTAAGGTGCTTAGAGCAAACACCCCTGCAAGAATAAATTTTAAAATTTTTTTCATAGTATGTTAGTTTGTTATTTGTTCTTCTAATTAGGAATAAGAAATGCTTTTTACTATTCTATCCTCTTATACGGACGAGGCACTTTGCCTTTTTTCGGACGCGGCGTGCCATGTCCCTACATTGATGTCTGCGTCCCTACAAATTGCGTTTCTATAAATTATTAATAGAAGCAATCTTTTTCCCAGTTTAGAATATTATTCTCTATGTATTCCGATATCTTGTTACAATCTTTTACACCTCTTATTAAGTGGTCGTGGTATCTGCTTTGCCACTTAAATTTCAAATTCATGCTATTAGCATATTTTGTTACTGAAGATTTAACCGATCCTATAAATGTTGATAGAAGAGGTTTCCTTCCATTCAATCTATTTAATATTCGTTCTTCCGAAGTAGGGACGTGGCCTGCCACGTCCGTATTGTTGTTTTCAGATACTTCAACTATTGCATGAAAATGGTTTGGCATTACCACATATTGAACAACCTCAATATAAGGGTGATGTTGTGATGCTTCTTCTAATTCTTCTGCTAAATATTTACCTATTTTTGTTAATGTTATTACTCCTTCTGTTATCTCTCCAAAGTAGTGCTTCCAATTATGGGTGCATACGGTAATGAAATATATACCTGTATTATATTCTATCCATTGGGCTCTCGGTGTTTTCCGTTTTGGTAGAGTGTTCCCCATTATTGCAATTTTATCTCATTTTTTTCGGACGTGGCGGGCCACGTCCCTACATTCTTTTGATGCTCTTTTATTTGGACGTGGCAGGCCTACTCCGTCGCATAGAGCACTATGCTCCCCAGACAGCAGTACGAATTGACATTTAGTCAATTCTATTTGCTTCACAAATACTTTGTCTGCATCCCTACAAATTAGTTACTACAACAGTAGTTTTAAATTTCTGTAAATTTAATTATTTATATTGTTATATTCAATATTCTATGCGGTTTTTTTCTTTCATATAGTATAAGTTTTAGAGATATAAATAATGGACAATAGCAAATAGTATAAATTTAACATTAAAGATGGAGATGTAGCATCTACTTTTGTTTTATAATTTTAAATTTTATTCCTTATGTGTAAATTTTATGATAATAGTAATGAGCCCGATAGCAATACTATATATTGGGATAGTGTGAACAATGTGCGTATGCAATATTCTCCTATATGGGGGAGGTATATAGAGAAGAGGATTTCAGTATGGGATGCAGAGAAGCCCGAATATCAGCCCCAAAATCTTCCAAACTTTCAAGAACATCTTAAAAAAATGAATAAGAGTGTTCTGCCTAAGGAGGAGGAATATAGTGCAAATTCTTTATCAATGAGAGTCTTAAACTCCGAAGAACAAACTTCAAAAACTACAAAAAATCATCCCTACTACAACAATCCTGGAGTTATGTATAATAATTATTCTCAGCCAATTGATACCGTAAGTTTGACAAAGAAGTCACCATATTTAGGGAGGAATATAGATTTTAGCAGATCAAAAAATGTTCCTTCTGATATGTGGGAACATTTAGCAAAAGGCGTTAATTATTTCTCTCAAAATAAATATGGCGAGAAGATATTAAATACAGTTTTCCCCAAAGGGTATTATATACAATATTCTCCCTCTGCACCAACTCCAGGTCGTGTACATACTGAAAAAAGAAGAATTACATATTCTACACAAACTCCTCAATTACCGCAACAAACTGAAGAGTTAATACATACTGGGCAAGTTGATTTCTATAATAGGAATGGAAAGAATGTAATCAAGAGTATTCCAGGAATGAATCTTGAGTTAGAGGTGAAAGTCCTGGGGGATATTATTAATCAAGTAAATTATAACTTGGGGATTTTTAATACAGTTGATGAATCAATAGATCTGTTAGGAGGTAAGATTTTTATGAGAGATGATTCATATAATGGTATGTCTGAATTACAAGATGAATACGATGAAATGATAGTGCGAGTTGCTGAGAATGGCTATTTTACCTCTAAAGATTTGGAGATATACAATAAAGTGGGTAAATTTATGTCGCCAGAGAAGAGTCAAAATCCAAGAGCCTTTGATGAATCTATATCACCCTCTTTTCTGTTATATATATTAAATGGTAATTAACGTAGATATTAAACCTATGAAACGGATACTTTTTACAATTGCTCTATCTCTATTGTTTAGTTTTCAGTTGAGTGCTCAAAATAAAGAATCTATATTTAAGAGGGATTTACAATATAATTTATATTATACTGATTCAACAAAACTTGAGTTAAAGAATTTTTATGTTTGGTATCAACCAAAATTATATAAAAAAGTATTCAATAAAAATAAGCACTATGTCTATCCGTATATAAATAGAGGTGAATATACAAAATTTAGAGATAAGGTAGTGGCTCTTGCCATAAAGCATTTTGGAGAGGAGAAGTTTTTCAATAAAGATGGAGAGCCAAATATTTATAAAATAGGTTTTGGTATAAGGTGTTTAACAGGGGAGGTATTCTTAAAACGTATTTGTTTCACAAAGGATGCATATAATTTAGTAACAGATGAAGAGATTATATCATTTGCAAAGGAGTTTAATGATACTTTGAGAATATCAATATCAAATAAAGATGAGTGTAATAAGAAATCAATGGTGAGTATAATTAGTCCCCATTTGTTTAAGTATTAAAGTCTTACAATTATAAATAAATTATAATTAACTAAGTTATGCAACCTATGAAACGGATACTTTTTACAATTGCTCTATCTCTATTGTTTAGTTTTCATTTGAGTGCTCAAAATAAAGAATCTATATTTAAGGGGGATTTACAATATAATTTATATTACACCGATACAACAAAACTTGAGTTAGAGCATTTTTTGGTTCTGTATAAGCCCAGATATTATAAAAGGGTATCCCGTAAAAGTAAGCACTATATCTATCCGTATATAAATAGAGGTGAATATACAAAATTTAGAGATAAGGTAGTGGCTCTTGCCATAAAGCATTTTGGAGAGAAAAAATTTTTCAATAAAGATGGGGTTCCTATTATTGATAAAATAAGTTTTGCTGTAAGGTGCCTAACCGAAGAGGTTTTTTTAAGATATATATGTTTTTCAAAGGATGCATATAATTTAGTAACAGATGAAGAGATTTTATCATTTGCAAAGGAGTTTAATGAAACATTGAGAATATCAATATCAAATAAAGATGAGTGTAATAAGAGATCTATGGTGAGTTTTTGTGCTCCCCATTTGTATAAATATTGAGTTTTTGTAACTCTCCGATAAAAATAAAAACCTAATTAGACTTAAGTCCAATTAGGTTTTTTATTTAGTTTATACTCCTATCTATCTTTAGAATGTATAGTTAGCACCTCCGCCAAATTGGTTGAATGCTGTTTTGTTGAATCGGTCTAAATCTCCAATGTATCTTTGAGTTGAAGCCTCTGCAAAAATTCCTATGTATGATTTGAATTTCTTTCCTGGAATAGGAATTTTAGTCTCCAATTTGCCATAAACATCATAGAAGTCAGCAGTAGTATATTCAAACATTGGGAATGTATATTTGTCTCTCAATCTTTCAGCTTGCGACATATAGAATGAGTTAGATAAGTTCATCTTATAGTCTCCTCCAACAGATAGAGAGAATATTGATTTCTTAATTTGGAAAGTTTTCTTAACAAAGGCTCCTGCCTTTATATTTGTATATTTTTGATAATAGCCGCTTGGGTTGTTCTTCATATCAGAGTTTATGAAGTAAGCATTAACACCAGCACTCCATGAGGGTTGTCCTGTGCGAGAAAGAACATCAAGACGGTAAGCAAAGTCTCCAGTCATTCTCTTCTCTAAATGTTTTTCATCATCTTGATCCATAACCACCCATTGAGAAGAACCTGTTTTTGGATCCACAACATTTTTTTGATAGAACCAAGTACCTTTAATGTCCTCCATTGCCGCTCCTAACTCAAAGTTGTGAACAAATTTCCCCTTTGTGAAAGTGAAGCGTTCTTCAGCAAATATTTTAGTGTTGTTATATTCTCCGCCAAGGAATTGATATGTAGTACCTCCATCGGTTGCTTTTTCTCTATTCTTTTCAAAACCGATGTTTAAAAGGTTTCCATAATCGGGGCGTTGCCAATAAACTTGTAGGTCGGCAAAGTAAGCCAAGCCTTTAGCCTCGCGTTGGTACGAAGTACCACCTTGATCCATACATGTTCCCATACCGCTCATAACGAAGAATGATGACATATTTCCAGTTTCAACGGTGCTATATTTGGCATTTTCGTTAAATAGGCGGATACCTCCTGTTGCACCTATCTTAACATACTCTGCTACCTTAAAATCGATACCAGGGTTAATTGTGAAGAGCATACCTTTTGTCTCCAAACGGGGGTCTTGCTCATCAGAAGTTGTACCAACTACATAATCAGCATTAACACCAAAACGAATTAACTCTATTGGCTCCCATGAGAAGCGTCCGTCAAGAGTAAACTCTTCGGTAGAGTAGTCGCTGAAAAGTGAGTCGGCAAGCATAAATGGGTTTTGTTCTGATTGATAGAGAGTAGCATTCCACGCACGATTATTATCTTTGCCATTGTTATACGACATTCCACCTTCAAACGATACGTCACGAAGTTTTCTGACTCCGTAAACCGAAACGTTTAAGTCGCGAGTCTTTCCCGATTTGTCGAGTTGATGGAAAGCACCTTTTCCTGCTTTTGTAATAGTACCCGTTTCTGCACCATAACTAACCTCCAAAGTTGCAAAAGCATCTACGGGAAGGTCTTTTATAAAGGTTGGGTTAATATTGCCATACGCTACATTGTTCAAGTACATACAATCTTTGTACTGCATTATTGCAGCGGTTGTGTCGACTTCTGTTGCGTTAGCAACAAAAGGGGTTGCCATTAACGATAATACGAATGCTATCTTTCTAAAATTCAACATATATCAGTTTGCTTTAATTGTGCGAGTATAATTACTCTCTTATATTTCCCTATTGGGAAAAGAGTGCCGACACCTTTGGTCGGCAACTCTTTTGTAGTTTATTTTTTATTAAATATTAGATTCCAGGAGTTGGTTTAGCCTCAGCCTCGAAGTCCTCAGATGAGTTGTTAGTATCTTTGTAAACAACACGTCCGTCAACAGTCTCAGCAACTTTACGAGTGAATCCCTTTCCGTTGTACATAGCAGATGTGTAAATCATACCAGCGTCAACTTGAGCAGGAAGAGCAGTAGTTCTTTGAGTCTCAGTTATGCAAACAACGTTAATAGCGTCTTGAATATCTTTGTATCTGATCATCAAGTATGGATTAACATCACTACCCTCTGGTTTAGTTACCCAGTTAGCCTCGTTGTTAACATCGCAGTAAGTTTCAATGTCTTCAACTTTAGCCAAAACAAGACCTGCACCGAATGCTGGAAGAACAGCAAAGTTTACAGATTGAGAACCTGGTTTAGCAACAATAGTTAGGTTTGGAACATCTGGGTTAGCAACATATGCTGGTTTGTACTGTGTGATATCAATCTCATAGTCAGCCTTGCTAAGGTCGATAGTGTTTGGATTTACCTCAACTTCTTCTGTATCAGGATTGTCACTCATGATAGTATGATTTTGTGCTTGGAAAGCAACAACTACGCTTTCACCTGGAGCCAAAGGATAAGTTGTACCATTACCAACCCAACCAGCAATGTATGAAGAAACAGCAACAGCTTTCATCTCTTCAGTAGTAGTACCCCATAAATTGGTTTTTGTATTAGCCGCAATCTCAGTACGAGCGATTAAGCAGTTGTCAAGATATTGGGTAAATGCAGAGTTGTTGTAAATCTCAACGAATTGGTCATACATATAATTTTTATTAGCAGGAGTTTTACACATAGCAGTGTAGAACTCTTTGATAACCAATGGAGAAGATGTTGACTCTTCCGCAGCAATAGTTGTTGAGGCAACAATGTTATAAACGCTAACATTCATTTTTTGACCGCTTAAGTTCATATCGGCAGTCTTTAACAATGCATTTACATTGTAGTCACCTGGCTCAACAATTACAGTATAAATACCATCAGCCAATTTAATGCCCTTGTATTCAACGCCTGTAAGTTGATTTCTTGCAATAATAGATTCGCTTGTTACATCTTCCCAAGTGTAAGCCTCAGGAATAGTTACATTTACAGTAAGTGTGTACACTTTAGCTCCGTCTCCGTCATCGTCACCGGTACACGCACCTAAGAATAGCACTGCTACCAAAGGTAAAATTGTTAAAAGAAATTTTTTCATAATTGTTTATTATTTAATGTGGTTTGTGAATGTTAAATTTTAATTTTCAACTCTGCTCCAAAGTAGATAGGAGAGTACATTTCGCGATAACCTCCTTGTTTATCTTTATGGAACATATTTGAGAATTTCAAAATATTGTTTGCTACAAACGAAAGTTCAACAAACTTTTTGAACTCTTTAGTCATTTTGAAGTTAAGCATACAAGTTATAGGGAATGTTTGCTTATCGTAGTAGTACATATTGGTAGTGTAGTTTACCAAATCAAGATACTCACGATTGTAAGGCATAGTTTCTTTAATCCAAGGAGTATATTTGCCCTCGCCATCATAGAAACCTTCTGGGTGAACCATATATACCTCTTTCCCATTGAAATCTTGAATGTATTCAAACATAGAGTTTCCGTTTTCATCCTCATAAATAGTTTGAGCACTCTCATACCAAACTACTTGAGCAGTTGTTGTGAACACCAATTTAAGAACAGGAATGTGTGTTACAAAACGGAAGTTTGTATTAACACGTTGTGTTATTGAACCACTACCCGAAGGCATAACAGCCAAGTATGTATTGAATCCTTGAATTTTGTTGCCATTCAAAGCAGTAGCCATATTTGGGTTCTCAACAGCATCCGAGTTCCATGCAGGACCAATATTTCTACGTTTGATATAGTACCAAGCACCATCAACAATAATGTCTGTCTTAATTGCTTTAATCTCTCCAAAGTTGAATGAGTACTCAATACCTTGTTTAAATGTCTCGTTCTCATTCGATGGCATTTGGTATGTTACAACACGTTTTTGCAACAAGTAATCCATAGCCTCTTTAGTTCCACCGGGAGTGCTGGTATAGTAAAGTGTCCCATTCTCATAAATAGGAGTAAAACCAGCAGGAAGGTTTCTTGTATCATATTTCTTATATTCCAACCAATGAGGAACACTACTAAATCCATACTCGTTTTTATACTTCTCATTAAAGTATGTGATAGTACCTTTAACCTTGTTGATACGACCTGAAATACCTACCTCAAATTTGCGTGATGTTGCAGGTTTAAGATTTGGGTTTGCACTATTATTGATAACGTCAGTTGTCATAATAGCCAAAGTGCGGTCAGGGTCTCCTGATACATATCCGTTATAACTTGTATAGTCGTAGTAAACAGGGTTTGGGTATAAGTGTAGCAAGGTCGGCATCTTAGATGCTAATCCAAAACCTCCCACAACAGATAAGTCATCAAATACTTTGTTGTTCTCATGTGACAAGAATTGATATGATACGTTAACACGAGGATCAAAAGTTGTCATATTGCCACGTTTGGCAAGTTCATCTATAAACAGTGTATTTATACGAACACCTGCTTGAATATTCAATGTTTGTCCTGCAAAGGTTAACTCTGTTGCATTCTCCAAGAAGTACGACATCTGGTGCATTGCAGGTATTGATTTGAATGAGCGTGGGCGGGCACCTTGACCATCACTTGGTTTGGGAGGCGACATAATATCAAATTGCATACCCTCACCGTAGTTAGCACTCAAGTTATAGTCGGCTCCTACCTTAATATTATTAGAGCCACGTTTGAAAGTAAACATCTTGTTCGCTTTCAATTGAGCGTACGCTGTAAGAGGTTTACCTTTAATGGTATATTGTGCCATATACTCAGCAGGAAGGAAGTGTGTTTTAAATTCGCCCGGATCAGTAGAGTATGCAAAAGGCATTGCAGAGCCAGATTGAATTTGACGATACAAATCCTCTTGAACGCTGTATGATACCGAAGCAGCGTAGTTGAAGTTACTGATCCATGATTTATTTAGTCGCCACATACCATCGGCAGCAAAGCGGAAACCTTGATTTTTGTTCTCCAACAACTCATCGGCACGCATACTTTCATCAGCCTTTTGAGCACTTAAGTTTCTGTAATATGATAGTTTAAGGTTCAAACTCAAAGGAGAAGTCTCTTTCATAAATGTATTAGAGTATGCTCCGTTTGCAGTGATACGGTCGTAACCTTTGTAGGTCATACGGCGGTCGGCGAATGATTTAGTATAGTCAGCAGAGAGGTTGATAGCACCACGATTCTTTTTCATAGTGAAACCTTTACCAAAGTATGCAAGTTTTGAGTTGGGGTCAATTTTAACTTTAGCCTCGTAAGGAGTAGTACCAACTTTTGTTTTGATAACCACAGCACCCGAAGTCAAGTTACCATACTCAGCCGATGGAATACCACGAATAACCTCAATTGACTCAATATTATCAGGCGAGATTGAACGCAAATCCACACCTCTACCACTGGTAGTTTGGTTGTTCATAGTATTTTGAGCCAATGACGAACTATTACCTGAACGGGCAGTTGAGAAAACCTGCATATTGGCATCGTTACTCATAGGGGCTCCATCTACAAACACAGCGGTACCAAGTGAGTTACTTGCATCGCCACCAGCGTCAATCTCACGAATTGAAGCCTGGCCTGCGTTAGTTAAGTCGGGGTTTTTAGTTACCTGACCGGGAAGCAGTTGTAGCATATCCTCAACGCTCTTTGCTTGAAGGTGTTGAATGGCAGCCTGTCCGATAGTAGAAGCCGACCCCATTTTATGCTCTTCGGCAGTTACCACAATCTCCTCAAGTCCCAATCCCATAGGACGCATTATGATTTTGAAATCAGAAATGTTCTTTGTTACATTAACCTCTCCAACAACGGTCTCAAAACCAAGATATGAGATCTCGTATTTGTATTTACCCTGTTTAAGAGCGGTAATTTTGAACTCTCCTTTTTCGTTTGTCATTGCCCAAGAAGATGTTGATAGTTTAACCAACACCATCTCCAATGGCTCTTCTCCCTCCGATGAAATTACTTTTCCCGATAGCACAAATCCACCCTTTTGTGTTTGGGCAAATGTAGTTGTTGCTACCATTAACAGAGCAAAAATTGAGAGGCTCTTTACAAACGAAACAATTAAATTTCTACAATTTCGAAGCATATATTTTCTCAATAATGTGATTATTCAAACCTTATAAATTACTTTGACACCGGGTTGCCTATATCTATATTGTATAGCAAAAAATGCTCAAAAATGCACCCTAATCAAATCTTAATTAAAGTGCAAATATAGTATAATTATTTAAATTGCAACTCAAATTCTACTATATTTAAACATATATGTATAAAAAATTAACATTTTAACGTATAATTATACAATATTCTTGCAATTTTAATTAAAATTATACGATATTACTCATTGGTGGATGCCTAATACCGGTTAGTCTAATTAGTCCATAGTCTAATTAGATTAATAGAGAAAAGAATTAGTAACTCAAAAACTAACAACTAACAACTGACAACTAACAACTTTTTTTATATCTTTGCCCCACTAAAACTCACTAAGTTGAATAGCAATACAGATTATCAATGGCACACACTACCTTCTGGTTTGAGGGTGGTGTACAGATATTCCCCCTCTAATGTTACCTATTGCGGTTTTGTGGTTGATGCCGCAACACGCGATGAACAGCAAGGTAAGGAGGGACTTGCTCACTATGTTGAGCATATGCTCTTTAAGGGAACTCACAAGCGTAAGGCTATGAGCATATTAAACTGTATGGAGCATGTGGGAGGAGAGATTAATGCCTTTACAAGCAAAGAGGAGACGGTAATATATACCGTAAGTCTTGAGCCAGATTTTAAGCGTGCCGTTTCGCTTATGGCAGATATTATTCAAAACTCCACAATGCCCGAAGTGGAGAGCATTAAAGAGAAAGAGGTTATTGTTGATGAGATAAACTCATACCTCGACAACCCTGCCGAACTTATCTTTGATGAATTTGAGAACTATCTCTTTAATGGTCACGCATTAGGTCATAACATATTAGGCGATGAGGCTTCACTCTCAAATATTACCCCAGCCGATGGAATAACCTTTATGCAAAACTTTTATACTCAAACAAATATGGTATTCTTCTTTTCGGGGAAAACCGATTTTAAACGAGTAATAAAAACAGTTCAGAGTGCAACCGAAGGGATACGCACAAACAGAGTTGAGTTTGTACGGGAGAGCCCCACACAATTAATACGCTTTGATAAGCACGAGGAGTGCAATAACTATCAATCTCACGCCATAATTGGCGGAGGGTGTTGCTCTTTGTTTGATACCAATAGATTTCCTCTCTTCCTCTTAAACAATATTGTTGGAGGTCCCGGAATGAATAGCCTTTTGAATGTTGCCCTACGCGAGAAGCGAGGATATGTTTATAACGTGGAGGCAAATGTAACCAACTATATCGATACAGGACTCTTTACAATATACTTTGGAACAGACCGCAAGAATGTAAATCGTTGTTTCACTATAATACGTAAGGAGTTGAACAAGTTGAAACAGCGTGAACTCTCCTCTCTACGCCTAAACGATGCCAAGCGTCAATATATAGGGCAGTTGACAATAGGAAGGGAGATAAGAGAGAATTTGGCTGTGGCATCAGGTAAATCTCTGTTACGATACAACCGATGCTCAACACTTGCCGAGACCATTCAAAAGATTGAATCGGTAACAGCAAAACAGATAATAGAGTGTGCAAACCAAATATATGATGATGCAAACCTCTCAACACTTGTGTTGAGTTAAGGATTTTGTAATTAATCCAATTGGAAAACTAAGAACGTTGAGCGAGAGCAAGTTCAACAAACAGGTGTTTGTTTACTAACTCTAACAACTACCCCGTAGGGGCGGCTAAGCCGAAAACTAACAACTAACAACTAAATATGAAACTACCTGCCGACTTTATAACACGAATGAGACCTCTGTTGGGCGAAGATTTTGACCGCTTTGCTGAGGCGTTGAGTGCATCGCAACCAGTATCAATAAGGGTAAATCCGCTTAAGTGTAGCCGAGTGCCAGTAGATGCTGAACGAGTGGGGTGGAGTAGTAATGGTTACTACCTGAAACAACGCCCATCGTTTACTTTTGATCCGCTCTTTCATTCAGGGTGTTATTATGTTCAGGAGGCATCATCAATGTTTGTTGAGCAACTCTTAAAGAGGTTTGTTGATAAACCGGTACGTTTGCTCGACCTTTGTGCTGCTCCGGGAGGTAAAACAACACTATCTCTTGCAACGCTGCCACAAGGCAGTATTGTGGTTGCAAATGAGTATGTAACGCAACGGGCAAGAGTACTTGCCGAGAATGTTACAAAGTGGGGTTATTCAAATGCGATTGTTACCAATAACACCCCTGCCGACTATGGTAAATTACACCACACCTTTGATGTTATAGTTGTTGATGCACCCTGCTCGGGCGAGGGAATGTTTCGCAAAGATGAGGAGGCAGTGGCGCAGTGGAGTATAGACAATGTAAGCCTTTGTGTAGAGAGGCAAAAATCTATTCTCTCTGATGTTTGGTCTGCCCTAAAACCAGGAGGAGTAATAATATATAGCACCTGTACATTCAACTTGGAGGAGAATGAAGAGATGGCTCAATTTATGGTTGATGAGTTTGGAGCAGAGCCTATGGAGGAGGTTGAGTTGGATGAGAGTTGGGGAGTAACACGAGCATTAAAAGGTAGTGTGCCTTTCTATCGTTTTATGCCACACAAAGCAGTGGGCGAGGGATTTACTGTTACCGCTATGCAAAAACCCGAAGGGGATTACCGCCCTTTGAAAATGGGTAAAACAAAACTCAAAACCATACCCCTGCCGAACAATTTGAAACCACTATTAAAAGATAGTACAAAATTTGAATACACCCTCCTAAAAGATGCAGTTGTGGCCCTCTCGCCAGAGTGTAAAGATATGCTCCTCTTGATGGATAAGTTTAATATCTTCCATTGTGGAATATCGGTTGCAGTAACCGATAAGGGAAAAGATTATATACCCCACCACGCACTATCGCAATCGGTTGAACTAAATATGGCGGAGGTCTCTAAAATTGAGGTCGATTACAAAGAGGCAATCTCATATCTCCGCCGTGAGGCTATGGCACTTACCGAGCAACAGCGAGGTATTGCACTTGTTACATATAATGGTTGCCCATTAGGGTGGGCTAAGTGCGTAGGCAACAGAGCCAACAATCTATACCCTCAAGAGTGGAGAATAAGAAACCAAATGCCCGATAATTATGCTCAAATATCACTTATTGGCTAGTGCAGATTTACGCCTATTTAATTAACTATTTAAACTATTATTTTATAGTAGAAGAATTGAATAGGAGATTTATACTTTTTATTCATTAAAATAGCCCTTATTCTTTTGCCAAAAAGAATATAAATGTTATATTTGCGAATATAATACTTAATTAGTAAAGAGTAGTGGATTTTATTTTTATTGCTCCAATTAGGCTAACAACTAACAACTACCCCGTAGGGGCGGCTTTAGTCGACAACTAACAACTGAAATTATGATAGTTTGTGCAATTAAAGATTTAGAGAGATATGTTTCGTTAAACAAAAACTTTGCAAAGGTTGTGGAGTTTTTGAAAAACAACGATATAGAGAGTTTGCCACTTGGGAGAAACGATGTGGACGGTGATGAAGTATTTATATCGATGCAAGAGTTTGATGGTAAAACTCGAGACGTTGCAAAACTTGAAACACACATAAAGTACATCGATATTCAGATGCCATTCTCAACCACCGAGAGTTTGGGGTGGAGAAGTGTAGATAATCTTACCGCTCCTTCGCAACTATATAACGAGGCGGATGATATTGCTTTCTTTGATGATGAGGCAACTTCGTATATTACGCTTCATCCAAGTGAGTGTGTGGTGTTCTTCCCCGAAGATGCTCACGCTCCAGGTATTGCAAAGGGAGTGCTTCGTAAAGCCGTTATAAAAGTGAAAATATAAACCAATAACATACAGCGTTATGGAACTCGACATAGTAAAAAAAGATGCGTGGTTAGAGCCTTTTGCTCAAATAATTGAGGGACGCCACAACCGAGTATTAAATAAAATTAAAGAACTTACAGGAGGTAAATCAACCTTGTCTGATTTTGCAAGTGGTTATCTCTACTTTGGTTTACACAGAACAAAAAATGGCGGATGGGTTTTGCGTGAGTGGGCACCAAACGCTAAAGATATATATATCATAGGCGACTTCTCAGAATGGAAAGAGTTGGAGAAGTACCGTCTTAAAAACTTAGGTAATGGTGTGTGGGAGGTTAAACTTAAAAAAGATGACCTTCACCATTTAGATATTTATAAACTATCGGTACATTGGAACGGTGGTAAAGGCGAGCGTATCCCTGCTTGGGCAACACGTGTGGTGCAAGATGAAAAGACTTATATCTTCTCAGCACAAGTTTGGTCGCCCGAAGTGCCTTACACCTTCTCAAAGAAAAAGTTTACTCCCAAATCGGATAACCTTCTTATTTATGAGTGCCATATTGGTATGGCTCAAGATCAAGAGAGGGTAGGAACATACAATGAGTTCCGAGAGAAAGTTCTGCCCCGTGTTGCAGCATTGGGATATAATGCTATACAGATAATGGCAATACAGGAGCATCCTTATTATGGTTCGTTTGGTTATCATGTATCGAGTTTCTTTGCGGCATCGTCACGCTTTGGTACTCCCGATGAGTTGAAAGCATTGATTGATGAGGCTCACAAGTTGGGTATTGCAGTTATTATGGATATTGTTCACTCTCACGCTGTTAAAAACGAGTTAGAGGGATTAGGTAGATACGATGGCTCGTACAATCAATTCTTCTATGAGGGTGACCGCAGAGAGCATCCAGCATGGGATTCACTCTGTTTTGACTATGGAAAGAATGAGGTTATCCACTTCCTATTGTCAAACTGCAAATATTGGATGGAGGAGTATAAATTTGATGGATTCCGTTTTGACGGTGTAACATCTATGCTATACTACGATCATGGCTTGGGCAAAGCATTTGGTAGTTATAACGACTACTACGATGGCGGACAAGATGATAATGCACTAACATATCTGACTCTTGCTAACCTTCTTATCCACGAGGTTAACCCAAAAGCAATTACTATTGCTGAGGAGATGAGCGGTATGCCGGGATTGGCTCTATCGTTTGAAAAGGGAGGTATGGGATTTGACTACCGTATGGCTATGGGAATTCCTGACTACTGGATTAAGATGATTAAGGAGAAACGCGATGAAGATTGGTCACCCTCAGGAATATATTGGGAGTTGACAAATCGCAGAGCCGATGAAAAAACTGTAAGTTATGCCGAGAGTCACGACCAAGCTTTGGTGGGCGACAAGACAATCATATTCCGTCTAATTGACGACCAGATGTATTGGCATATGAGCAAAGGCGATGACAATATGGTTGTTGAGCGTGGTGTTGCTCTTCATAAGATGATACGCCTTGTAACGTTGGCAACAAACGGAGGTGCTTATCTAAACTTTATGGGTAACGAGTTTGGTCACCCGGAGTGGATCGACTTCCCACGTCAAGGAAACAACTGGTCGTACAAATATGCCCGCCGTCAATGGGATTTGGTAGATAGAGAGGATTTGAAATATTGTTACCTCAACGAGTTCGACAAACAGATGATTGAGACAATAAAGAGTGTTACAAAATTCTCAACTGCTCCAATTGTTAAGATTTGGGATAACAACGATGACCAAGTGTTGGCATTTATGCGTAAAGATTTATTGTTTGTCTTTAACTTTAGCCCTGTAAACTCATACTCTGACTATGGTATGATAGTACCACGAGGCAGTTATATAACCGAGATTACAACTGATGATGCTGAGTTTGGAGGCTTCAACCGAATAGATAAATCGATAGAGCATTTCACTCTACCTGATCCCTTGTATAAGAAGTATCGTAAAGAGTGGTTAAAACTATACTTACCAGCACGAACAGCACAAGTTTTACGAATTGTTAAGAATAAAAAGACAAAATAGAAGACAAACACAACAGAAGGCAGGTTCTTTATAGAGCTTGCCTTACGTTTTTAATAAGAAAGAATATTACAACAGATGAAAAGTTATGAAAAGTTGAAGGGATTAACCCTTTCTCAAGTAGAGGAGAGTAGAAAAAAATATGGGAATAACATTATAACTCCATCAAAGAGAGTATCGATGTGGCGTCTGTTCTTTGAAAAATTTGATGATCCTATTATTAAGATATTGATACTTGCGGCTGTGGTGTCGTTTGGTATATCAATAGTTGAGGGAGGATTTGAAGAGCCTATTGGTATATTGATAGCCATAATTCTTGCAACAGGAATATCGTTCTACTTTGAACGTGACGCAAATAAAAAGTTTGAGGCACTTACTCAGGTTAACGATGAGTTGCCTGTAAAGGTTATTCGCGAAGGAAAGATTATTGAGGTGCCAAAACGCGATATTGTAGTAGGCGATGTTGTTATGATTGAGACAGGCGATGAGATTCCAGCCGATGGTACTCTTGTTGAGGCGGTGTCGTTACAAGTTGATGAATCTACCCTTACAGGAGAGCCTATGATTGACAAAACCACAGATGAAGAGGATTTTGATAAAGAGGCTACCTATCCGTCAAATGCTGTGATGCGAGGAACTACCGTACTCGATGGTCGCGGAACATTTATTGTTGAGAAGGTAGGAGATGCAACTCAATATGGACAGGTGGCTAAAAATGCTACAAAAGAGAGTGAAGAGGAGACTCCTCTAAACAAACAACTTGATAGTCTCGCTTCGCTTATCAGTGGTATTGCAGTGGTATTGGGATTGGCAACATTCTTTATAATGATATATAAGGAGTTGTCGGTATTGGATGATGCTTATTTTACCCCTGCCCAAGAGGTTACTCTTATAAGCGTAATACTGTTTGCCTTAGTGGCAATGATGAAAGTGTTAATACCTTCTGTTGCAAAAACACTGTCGGTGTTTAAGGTTAATACTCAAAAGATGAGTGCCATTGCCAAGAAGAGTTGGTGGGTATTTCTGTCTTGCGGAGCAGGAGTGGCAGTAATAAGTTTCTTTATTGGTAGCCTTTTTGTAGGATTTACCTCTCCTCTAAGCCCTGAGGCGTGGGTAAGTACATTGGTGTTGAAACATATTATTGATGCCTTTATGGTGGCTGTTACCCTTATTGTGGTTGTAGTGCCTGAAGGTTTGCCAATGAGTATCACTTTGAGTCTTGCTCTCAATATGCGAAGAATGTTAAAAACCAACAACTTGGTGCGTAAGATACACGCTTCGGAGACTATGGGAGCAGCAACAGTTATATGTACCGATAAAACAGGAACTCTTACTCAAAACAAGATGCGTGTTGAGTTCTTGCATCTCTTTACAACCGAAAGCAATGTGTTGGATGATACCGAGAACTCAAAGATATTTACCGAGTCGATAGCAGCAAATACAACCGCTCAAATAGGTTACAATGCCGAAGGGAAAGAGAGTGTGTTGGGTAATCCTACCGAAGGAGCGTTGCTTAACTTCTTAAAGAGTCACTCAATAGATTATGCTCCCTTGCGTGAAAAGGCAACACTTGTAAAACAACTAACATTTACAACTCAACGCAAATATATGGCAACACTTGTTACCTCAGCAGTAACAGGTAAGCGAACACTATATATGAAGGGTGCTCCTGAGATAATAATGTCGCACTCAAAGAGCGTGATAACTGCCGATGGTGAGCAACCTATGAGCAAGGTAAAACCCGAGATAGATGAGCACCTTATCTCGTTCCAAAGCAAGGCTATGCGTACTTTGGCATTTGCTATGGTAGAGGTTGCCGATAATGATAATCGTGACTTAGAGGAGATAATTGCAACAGATAAGGTTAAGTTTATGGGATTTGTTGCAATCTCGGACCCTGTGCGTGATGATGTTCCGGCAGCGGTTAAGCGTTGCTTAGATGCGGGTGTTGGTGTTAAGATTGTTACAGGCGATACCTTTGCAACTGCAAAAGAGATTGGCAGACAAATTGGAATTTGGACCGAAGCAGATACCGAAGAGAATATAATTGGCGGTGTTGATTTTGCTGCACTATCGGATGAGGAGGCTTTTGAACGTGCTCAAAAACTTAAGATAATGTGCCGAGCAAGACCAACCGACAAACAACGATTGGTATCGCTATTGCAAAAGGCAGGAGAGGTGGTTGCAGTTACCGGTGACGGAACAAACGATGCTCCGGCTCTAAATCAGGCACACGTAGGTTTGTCAATGGGTACAGGAACTGCTGTGGCAAAAGAGGCGAGTGATATTACTCTGTTAGATGACTCCTTTGCAAGTATTGCTATGGCTGTTATGTGGGGACGTTCACTATACCGAAACATACAACGTTTCTTAATGTTCCAATTAACCATAAACATTGTGGCTCTTGTTGTGGTATTTGCAGGAGTATTCTTTACTCAAGAACCACCACTGACAGTTATGCAAATGTTGTGGGTAAATATAATTATGGACACCTTTGCTGCTTTGGCATTTGCCTCAATTAAACCCGAAGAGAACGTAATGCAAGAGCCTCCACGCAAGAACAGCGACTTTATTATTCGTAGCGATATGTTCAAGCAGATGATGATAACTTCATTTATGATTGTTGCTGTGTTACTTGCACTCTTTGTAACTCCTATTGAGGGATTTGTGGTTGGTACAAAATCGTTCTCATCACTCTTCTTTACATCGTTTGTGATGATGCAATTTGCAAATATGTTTATTGTGCGAGGTTATAAGTATCGCAAAACAAAAGGAGAGTCGGTGAAGAGTTTGTACACACCGGCATTCCTCGCTGTTGCATTGATGATTCTTGTAGGTCAGATAGCAATTGTTCAGTTTGGTGGCGAAGCCTTCAGAGTTGAACCTTTGAACTTTGTAACTTGGGGAGTGATATGCGGGGTGTCGTTCCTTATTATATTTGCTGACCTCATATTTAAACTGATTAGAAAATAGTATCATTCCATATACTTATTAAAGGCGGTATATTATATAAATTCATACAGAGTTGCGAGTTAGCGAAAGCAGAGTGGTATTTATTCAAACTATGCTGAGTGTAAGCAACTTCGATAAACTTCAAACCTTAAGAGGCTGAGCCAAAATTTTCATTTTGACACAGCCTCTTTATGTGCGGTTACTCAAAAAACTTTGTCTAAAATGTGAATAATTGTTTTTTATGTAATAAATTTGCAAAAAAATTACGCAAGCAATATTAAAACAAAAATATACCATGAATTTAAAGAAGATTTTACCCATATTCCTATCAATGTTTATCTGCTTCACAGTGGCTGCACAAGAGGTTGATGATGATAAAATTGAGAAGTTGATTGAGGAGATTGAGGATTTACGTGAGGAACTTGATGACCTAAAAGAGAAGGTTAAAGAGGATGCCGCTAAGATTGATACCCTTAAGGTAAAAGAGGAGACAAAGAGCAATGAGGCAACTGAGGGAGAGAAGAAGAAAAAGGGCGATGGTAAAGTAATACTGCTATCGTTTGTAAATTTCAACTGCACATCAACTGCTGGAGATACTAAGGTTGGTTTTGGTCTTGGTCGTACCTATATGGGTTATGAGTATAAGTTCAATAATGGCATAAGAATAAAGGCTGTTATTGATTTTGGAAAACCTTCGGCTATTGAAGATTACAACTACTTGGCATATATCAAAAATGCCTTTGTTGGTTGGACTCGCAAAGGCTTTACCATAAACGGAGGTATGATTCAAACAACACAATCAGCACTGCAAGAGAAGTTGTGGGCAAAGAGATATATCATGATGGTATTCCACGACCAGTATAAGTTTGGTAGTAGTGCCGATTTGGGATTCTCAATGGAGTATAAATTTGCCGATTGGGTAAAGGGTGATTTCATGATGGTAAATGGAGAGGGATATAAGAAGTTCCAAAAGAACAAAGGTTTGTTGTATGGTTTGGGATTTACATTTAACCCGACAGAGGAGTTATACATCCGTCTATATGCCGACCTTAACAACTCTGGACTTTCTGGCGAAAGCAACATTTACGGATATTCGGCATTGGCTGCTTACAAGTCAGATAAGTTTACACTATCGGGCGAGTTCAATATGATGCAAAATTATAAGAACGCAAAAGGGAATAACAAACTTGGTTGCTCAGTTTTTGGTAGTGCAAAGGCTCATAAATTAATAAACGTGTATGCTCGTTACGACTTCATCACATCAAATGACAAGTGGGACATCAATAACGACAAACAGATGATTATGGCAGGATTTGAGCTTATCCCATGCAAATATGTAAAACTATCGCCCAACTTCCGTATGGAGATACCTCGAGCAGGAGCTCCCTATAACTATATGGGTTATCTAAGTTGTTATTTTGGACTATAATCCAACCTGCTATATGAGCAAAGGAACTCTATATCTGATACCTGTAACGTTGGGAGATACCCCTGTGGATAAGGTACTCCCTTCGGCAAACAGAGAGGTGATAGCATCAATAAAACACTTTATTGTTGAGGATATTCGTTCGGCACGAAGATTCTTGAAAAAATCAAACCCTGATATTGTTATAGACGACCTTACATTCTACACCCTGAACGAACATACAAAAAGCGAGGATATAGGAGCCTACCTTAATGCCATAACCGAAGGTATGGACGTGGGGGTTATATCAGAGGCAGGCTGCCCTGCTATTGCCGATCCCGGAGCAGACGTTGTTGCCATTGCTCAGAAGCGAGGAGTAAAAGTAGTACCTTTGGTAGGACCATCATCAATACTGATGTCGTTGATGGCCTCAGGGTTTAACGGACAGAAGTTTACATTTAACGGATACCTGCCCATTGAGCAAAACGAAAGAGCCAAAACAATAAAACTTTTGGAGCAACGTGCTTACTCTGAAGATACTACACAGATATTCATTGAAGCCCCCTATCGCAATGCAAAACTTATTGCTGATTTGGTTAAGAGTTGCCGTCCGCAAACAAAACTCTGCATAGCATCAGCCATTACTTGCGATGGGGAGTTTATTGTTACAAAATCCATAAAAGAGTGGGGTAAATCTCTCCCCGAGATAGGCAAAATACCCGCTATATATCTTATCTACAAAGGGTAGTTTTTAATTATGCGAGTAAGCGAGAGTAAACCAAACTTGTTTGAGTTTTACCGAGCGTGAGCATAATCAAAGAACGATAGTTCTTTAATTAGGAATTAGTGCTGCACTTTGAGCTAATTATGAATTAGAAATTAGCGATGAGAAATTAATTACTCTTTACTCATTACTCTCTGCTAATTGCTCTCTAAAACTCATCAGGGCGAGTTTGTAAAAACTCCTCTTCGTTTCCTGCGTATGCCGATAATGATGAAGAAGTAGCTGATGGTGATGTGCCACTATTCATACCTGACTCTATATTGACAATTGAGTCATCATCAAGATTTTGAAAACGAGCATAATCTTTTTTAAACTTAAACCATACACTACCTGTTGCACCATTACGGTGTTTTGCAATAATCAACTCTGCCAATCCTTGTGTTGATCTGCCGTCGGAGTCTGTCAATAAGCCATAGTATTCGGGACGGTGAATAAAGCATACAATATCGGCATCTTGCTCAATAGCACCTGACTCACGAAGGTCAGATAGCTGAGGCCGCTTACCATCGCGGTTTTCACTCTGACGACTCAACTGAGACAATGCTATTATAGGAATGTTCAACTCTTTTGCTAATCCCTTTAGAGAACGAGATATGGCACTAACCTCTTGCTCGCGACTACCAACCTTTAATGCAGTTTTTTCATCTTTGCTGTTAAGAGTCATAAGTTGGAGGTAGTCAATTATAATCATACCAACGCCATGCTCTCTAACTAATCGGCGAGCCTTGCTGCGAAGTTCAAAAACCGATAGGTTGGCAGTCTCATCAACATATATGGGAGCATCCTGAAGGTCTTTGATCTTTGTCTGTAACTGAGTCATTTCGTGGTCATCTAACCTACCGCTACGAAGTTTCTCTCCCTTTATCTCACAGGTGTTTACAATTAAACGGTTTACCAATTGAACGTTTGCCATCTCTAACGAGAACAGAGCAACACCTATTCCGTAATTTACAGCCATATTTTTAGCCATTGACAGCGAGAATGCAGTCTTTCCCATAGCGGGGCGGGCAGCAATAATTATAAGGTCTGACCTTTGCCATCCCGATGTAACCTTGTCTAACTCATGAAATCCTGTTTGAAGTCCGCTTAATCCTGTTTTTCTGTTCATTGCTTGTTCCAATAGGTTCATAGCTTCAGTGATCACAGGGTTAATTTGTATGGCATCACGTTTTGTATTCTCTTGAGATAGTTTAAACAAATCGGCTTCGGTTTGCTCCATAAGGGCATCAATATCGTAAGTGTCGTCGTAGGCATTTGTCTGTATCTTTCCGGCATAAGCAATCAACTGACGAGCCATATATTTTTGAGCAACAATCTTTGCGTGAAACTCAATATTGGCAGCCGAACTCACCTTTGATGTGAGGTTATATATGGCATATTCGCCCCCAACTTCCTCAAGTTTACCCATATTGCGTAACTTCTCAATTACTGTAAGCATATCAACAGGCAGCGACTTTTGAGTGAGAGTCACAATAGCCTCGTATATGCTCTTGTGGGCAGGTTTGTAGAAACTGTCGGGTTGCAAAATATCACACACCTCTGA
The DNA here is from genome assembly GCA_017521245.1 of Bacteroidales bacterium. Lineage (NCBI taxonomy): Bacteria > Pseudomonadati > Bacteroidota > Bacteroidia > Bacteroidales > Bacteroidales bacterium. Next base: position 13,404 of record JAFXDI010000016.1, on the reverse strand, counting down.
AAAGGCGTCTTTCTCTAACATTAATGCTCCCAATATAGCCTCTTCAAGTTCTATTGCTTGAGGTTGAAGTCTTCCCATTGCTGCAATAGCAGTGTCGGTGTTACGTGACGATTTATATCTGTTTGATTGTTCTCGTGCCATAATTATATACTCTTTTTACTATTTGCAAAGTTAATTTAGTTATGCAATATTACAACTATTTTTCTTGTTTATCTTTTCAACAACTTTCACAGTTGTTATCAACAACGATTGCGTAAACGTTTAAAATAAAAATTTAAATATAACACAATTGAGAAGAGAACCCCAAAGTATAGACAAAAAACTTTAATAAAATTTTTCTCGCGCGTGCGTTGTTGTGTGTGATATTATTATTTTCTTTTTATTTCTTTTTCTTTTCTTTTATTTGCATCATTTTGCATTACAAAAGTATTGCATTTGCATTCTTCTTTTGATTTTCAAGGAGTTGCAATTGCTCTATTTTATTACTTATAAAACTTTTTCAGGAAATATAGAAAGCACAAAACTTCCATATCTGCCAAAGCAAAATAATATATAAAATTTCAGGTTATAGTGTTGGATTTATAAAATAATTACCCTGTATTAGGTAAAAAATATGTTTCTTATGCAGTAGATTTTGTAAATTGAAAAAAACGATATATAAAGAGAAACTCCCACCTTTGCAATATGGTTAAAGCAAAAGAGGTTATCCAAGTTGGATAACCTCTCTTTCTTGTGTCCGGAATGAGACTCGAACTCACACGGCCGAACGGCCACTACCCCCTCAAAGTAGCGTGTCTACCAATTTCACCATCCGGACATCATCTATTAAAAAACTCTTGCCTCTGCAAGAGTTGTTGAGCGAAAAACGGGACTCGAACCCGCGACCCTAACCTTGGCAAGGTTATGCTCTACCAACTGAGCTATTTTCGCATTTGCGATGCAAAGATAGTGAAAGGTGAGCGCAGAATCAAACTTGTTTGAATTATGCCGAACCGTATCCTATTTTCGCATTTACGATGCAAAGATATATCTTTTTTTTATACTTTGCAATACCCTTAGAAAATAATTAGGAATTAGAACTCAAATCTCCTTTGAGACTTTAATGTCCTAAACGACCTTAGACAACTAATAACTACTCCTCAAGAGTAATTGGTGAGTTCAGCATTTCGTAGAACTCTCTACGTTTTGCCTCATCGTCAAATTTACCGCTATATAGGCATGTTGTGGTAACAGCGTTCTGTTTTTGTACGCCACGCATCTGCATACACAAGTGTCGAGCCTCAACAACAACCATAACTCCGTTGTTAGGAACGTTTTCGTTAAAGGCCTCCAATATCTCTTGTGTCATTCGCTCTTGTAGTTGCAAACGGCGTGCAAACACCTCAACCAAACGAGCCAATTTGCTTAATCCTACAACCTTTTTATCGGGGATATAACCAATATGCACCTTTCCAAAGAATGGTAGCATGTGGTGTTCGCAAAGCGAATAGAATTCAATATCCTTAACAAGGATAATTCTCTCTTTGCCTCCATACTCCTCCTCAAACTGAGCAGATAGTTTGTCGGCAGCCGACTTTCCGTAACCCGATACAAGATATTGCATTGCTCGGGCAATTCTCTCGGGCGATTTTTTTAGTCCCTCTCTTTCGGGGTCTTCGCCTAAAAGTTCAATAATGGCTTTGTAATGCTCTGCTATTAACTGTTGTCTCTCCTCCGATGATAAGTTTTTCATAATTAAGAAATTGCTTGGTTACAATTCTAATACTTTTCGATAATAATATCCTTTACAATTCGCATGTCAAGAATTTCAGGGAACTGTTTTTTAAGTTCTCTCAACTTAACGGCAGCCTCTTCGTACGATATAAAGTTGCCTACTCTAACTCTCCAAAAGGGTGAGTTAAAGGTAACGTAAGTTGCCAATTCGGGATCCGACTCTTGTATTATTCTGGCACGTTCGTATGCTTGATCTTTTGCACGTTTCTGCATATTGTCTGAGAATACTTGTATTCGGTAGCCCGAAGTTAAACGGTCCTCAATGGCAGTTGTGTCGCGTTGCAAAAGCATATTAAACTCTATGGGTTGATTTACTATTACAACAGCACCATTTTGGGGTTGTTGTAACTTGTCAATAATAGAACCCTCTTTTGCCGATAGAGTGGATGCTACTGTCAAAAGTAAAGTTGTTATTATGAATGTTGCTTTTACCTTCATGCTCTTTTTTGTTTTAAGAGGGAGGGGGAGAGTATTAAGGTTATCCTTGACACTCAGCCCATCTCCCTGATTTATTTAGGTCTTATTATATAAACGTCTTATATTTTTATGACCTCTCTTAAGCAAAAGGGTTTAATTAAAATGCGTCAACTATACCCATGAATTGCTCAACGTCAAGCGATGCTCCACCAATCAAACCACCGTCAACGTCTTTGTTTGCGAACAACTCTTTTGCGTTAGAAGGTTTGCAACTTCCTCCGTAAAGAATACTTGTTGCTTCAGCAACCTCTTCGCCATATTTCTCAGCAACAGTTTTGCGGATGAATGCGTGCATCTCTTGTGCTTGCTCAGCAGTAGCAGTTTTACCTGTACCAATAGCCCAAACTGGCTCGTAAGCAAGAATAATTTTGCTCCAATCCTCAGCAGTTAGGTTGAAAAGAGACTCCTCGATTTGTGCTTTAACAACCTCAAACTCTTTGCCTGCCTCACGCTCCTCAAGAACCTCTCCAATACAGAAGATAACTTTAAGGTTGTTAGCCAACGCCAAAAGAACTTTCTCTTTAAGAATCTCAGCAGTCTCTCCGTAGTAAGCACGGCGCTCAGAGTGACCAAGGATAACATACTCAGCACCAGTTGAAGCAACCATAGCTGCTGAAACCTCACCTGTGTAAGCACCTGAAACTTTGTCAGCGCAGTTCTCTGCTGATACACCTAATTTTTTAGTATCAACAGTTGCTGCAATAGTTGCCAAGTGAATGAAAGGAGTACCTATGATAACATCGCAATTAGGAGTACGCTCGTTCAAAGCTGCTTCAACTCCTTTTGCCAACTCTACACCCTCTTGAAGTGTTTTGTTCATTTTCCAGTTTCCTGCTACAATGTTTTTTCTCATCGTTTTAAAATTTTTAGGTTTATAATTAGTATTATCTGAATCTTCAGTATTGTCAGTAGTTAAGTTTTCTTGTTCTGTTTCGCACGTAGTTTTGCTGTTTGCGCTCTTCAGTGCAAACAACTTACGGCGTCTAACCCTTGCCTTCTCAACAAAGTGAGCCACCGCTTTCTGGCACAAATATAAGAATATTAAAGGTAATATGTATATTGTTGCCAAAATAATATAACGTTGATTTGCGTTATACTCCTCAATTTTTCCGAGTGGAGTCTTCTCAATATCAGTATTATAGTGGGTAATATCAATTAAATCACGAGCAGCATATTTCCAATATAAAATACCATCTTTTATCATTGCAATAGCGGGATTACCCCTTGCTATGGTCTCAATAACGGTTTCATCCATAGTGTAGCAGGGGAGTGATATGCCCATTTCGTTCATACGTTCCGAGAACTCATTGGCATCAGGTGTGAGTACAAAAAAGTTATAAGAATGCTCAAAAGCATAGTCGTATAAACTCAATATCTTGTCATCCCAACTATTATCGTAGTTCTTAACCGATGGAACTAATACCATAAATGAGTAGTTCTCATCCATTAAAATATCTTCGCTAATATCGGTATCGTTATCGTAGATATAAAAATCGAGAGTCTCGTTCATCTTTGCACCTTCGGGCAGGCGTTCAATTCTGTCAACAAATCGCCAGAGAGTGTCATTCATGGGAATATTATCAATAGTAAACTCTCTCTCTTGGCCATCCTTTTCGTAGATAAAAATGTACTCTGGTTGAATATCGCCTTGTTGCATTGCCTCTCTGATGTTAGTTCCACTCTTATAGGGACGGAAGTCAAGGATGGGTTGGTACATATACGACACTACCGATATTGATAACAGAAATAGTGCCGAAAAGAGTGTTGGTACCGAACGCATCTGCTTAGCATACAATGCAATTGCTTTGTGGTTATATAGTAGCAAAAATATTGACGCTGCGGTAAGTACAAGATTCTTATAAAAAGTTTGCCAATTACTTAACACAACCGCTTCTCCAAAACAACCGCAATCGTGAACAGGGTTTTCAATAGCAAGATATAGGGTTAGCGGAGTCATTACAAGCATAGTAATGAGGGCAAGGGTGGGTGCAAGTTTTCTGTAACTGCCAAACAGAATAGCAAAACCAAGAATAAACTCAAATAGTGATAGAGCAACTGCCGAAGTTAGCGAAAAAGTAGCAACAAAATCGCTACCCAAAGGTGACGAGGGTGACAGAAAATCAATGCCAAGAGCAACAAAATACTCTTTAAGTTTTATTGCCACTCCAACAGGATCTACCCCCTTAACAAAGCCCGAAAATAAAAAAGTAAGTCCCACAACAATACGGCAAAGTATTACTATGGGCTTAATTATTTTTGGAGTTTTTTGAGAGTTATTCGCCATACTCTAACTTAATAAGTGCAAAAATAGAGTAGTTAATCATATCCATATAGTTGGCATCAACACCTTCCGAAACAAGGGTCTTACCTTCGTTATCCTCAATCTGTTTAGTTCTGTTGAGTTTGGTAAGAATAATATCAGTGTACGATGAAATTCTCATGCTACGCCAAGCCTCACCATAGTCGTGATTTTTAGCCAGCATCAAAGTAGTGGTCTCGGTAAGATATTTATCGTACAACTCAATAGCCTTTTCAGCAGAGATGTCCTCTTTGTCAGAGTGACCCAACTCTAACTGAATAAGAGCGATAATTCCATAGTTTACAATGGCAATATATCCTGAACGAATATCCTCATCAACCAACGCTTCGCCACAAATCTCAACACTGCGAATTCGTTTTGCTTTAATAAAAATTTGGTCGGTAATAGATGTGGGACGCATAATACGCCACGATGCTCCGTAATCTTTAAGTTTCTTAACAAAGAGTTCTCTACAAACCGAAGTAATATGATTAAATTGTTCTACTGTATTTGCCATTGACCTTTAGTCTTTAGTTTTTAGTTGTTAGTTTTTAGTTGTTAGTTTTCGGCTACGACAAAGTCCTCCGTAGCACAAGACTAATTTAGTTACAAAGATAGTGCAAATCCGTGAGAAAAATGCAATAGCATCAAACATAAATTGACTCTATTTAGAGTCATTCTCTTCAAATGCGCTGCCAAAACCCTCAATTAACGAAGGCAGACGTTTGCCAAACTCCTCGATAGTGTTTCCAAACTCCTCAATACCATGTTTAAGAATCATACCATTGTAACGGCCTATTGCTCTATCTATGGCACTCTTCTCCTCTTGAGTGTATGTGTCATAATTCTCTTCATACTCCTTGAGAAGTTTGTTGTACTCCTCTTGCGATAGATTCCAATCCTCCTGACTCCACTCCTCGTGGTTTGTTTCAATATCACTTACGCACTCCTCAAACCTATTAGTCAAAGGTGCAGTACAAGATGCAATAAATAAGAGAAGTGATATTCCAATAAAAAATTTCATATTATCTCTTTCGTTTAAACTCTTTAAACTCTCTATGACCTTTAAATTCTAAACTCTACTCTTCATCACTATCAGAACAGCACTTCAATTCTAAAGTACCAAGATAGTCATCCCAATCCATATCAATCTCAGAGTAGATAGTGATAGGCAATAACTCAAACGATGCTAAAGCCTCGTTAAGCATCTCTCCAAAAGCACCGGTGTGGCGACTGTAAAACACCCAGATACGTTTACCCCCACCAGTATATACACCGGTAAGAATAGCAAGTTTATTTTTCTCGGCACCCGAGCGAAGAGCATCACCAACACTCTCCATCAACTTAGCCTCCTCATCGGTAGGCATCCCATCACCGTTGTAACTCCAAGTAACCTCAATCCTGTTTTTAAACTTTCCGCTAACTCTAAAAGCCTCAATGTTATCTCTTCCGCTAATAATAATTGTTTTACCGGCTTCATCCTCAGCCAAAGCAGTAAACCATACATCAGTAAGTTTCATATAAATTAGAAATTAACATCTTGTACGAATAAATTAAAATCCCCCTCCCTACGAATAGAGAGGGGAAGTATATAGATTTTCGGTCAATTACTCAACAAAGTCAATCTCATCAATAATGTTCATGGCTCCAGCAAACTTCTCTATGATAAGCATAACATAGCGAATATCAACCGAGATGGTACGTTGCATATTAGGCTCAAAAATAATATCGCCACTCATAGCCTCCCAGTTACCGTCAAACGCCAAACCAATCAACTCTCCATTACCATTGATAAGCGGACTGCCTGAGTTACCGCCTGTAATATCGTTTGAAGATATAATGTTTACAATCATACGACCATCCTCTTCGGCGTAGCGACCATAATCCTTATTCAACCAAATCTCTTTAAGTTTTGCAGGAACCTCAAACTCATAGTTGGTGCTGTCCTCTTTCTCAAATATCCCCTCCATTGTGGTAAAGAAGTTATACGAAACAGCATCGGCAGGTTTGTAAGGTTGTACCTGACCGGCAGAGAGACGGATAGTGAAGTTGGCATCGGGATAAACAGGAGTACCCTCACGCATCTTCAACAAACCTTCAATATAAACCTGCTTAGCCAAAGTCAAATCCTTGTTGTATGCTTTAGTAGCAAAAGCAAGGTTGCGAATCTTCTCTCTAACCGAGTTAGCATATTTAAGCATAAGGTCGTTTTTCAACACCTTAACCGAAGGTTTCTCCATAAACTTATTGAACTTAGCGGAGTCGGCAAAAACCGATTTATCAAAACAATCATCAATAAATTTATCAGTATCACCCTTGTATTTCTTGTCAATGAAAGCAAACACATCGGGACGCTCCTCTGCCGAGAACATCGAGATATATTTCTTAATCATAGCCTTAGCAACTTGACGATCAACCTCAGGATCGTAATCCTTATTGTTGAACTTAGCATAAGCCTCTTTGTAAGCCTTAATCTCTTTATCAATAGCCTCTTTATCTTTGCTCTCTATCGCTTTGATAAGAGCATCGGCACTTGGAACCTTTGAGAACTCAACAGCAGTAGATAAACCTTCGGTCATCATTTGACGTTGATACTTAATAGGATAAAGATTACGCAAAGCAGTAATCATATTATCAAGAGCCTCAGCATATTGAGGCATATTGTTAGCATATGCCCAATCGCGATACTCCTTCTCAGCCTTCAACTTGCTATCAATAACCGAAAGTTTCTTAACGCCACGATTCATACCAATAGCGTTTTTCCAGTAGTTACTTGAACTTGCATATTTTGAAGCATACTGAATACGCACCTTATCATCGGCTTGCATCAACTTATCCAATACCTCAAGGCGAACACCACGCATCTCAATACGAGCAGCATTAACAATATCGCGGTAGTGGATAATCTCCTCAGAAATATCGTAGCGGTTAGTAGTACCAGGGAAACCAATAGTCATAGAGTAGTCGCCTTGCTCAACACCCTTAAGCGAGATAGGCAAGTGATGTTTAGGTTTCATAGGAATGTTGTCTGCACTATACTCAGCAGCCTTGCCATCCTTATCGGTATAAACGCGGAAGAGTGAGAAGTCGCCAGTGTGACGAGGCCACATCCAGTTGTCAGTATCGTAACCAAACTTACCAATAGAAGAGGGAGGAGTACCCACCATTCTCACATCCTTATAAACAGTTTGGTAGAACATAAAGAACTTGTTACCACCGTAGAAAGGCTTGATAACAACCTCAACAAAAGGATTCTCTTTAATAAACTCCTCACCAGCCAAACGCTTACTCATCTTGTTCAAGAACATAAGGTCATAAGCCTTCATAGGGTCACCAGCCTCTTCAACAGCAACCTTAATAGAGTCAGTAACATCAACAATACGGTCAATGAAACGCACCTCCAAACCGGGAGTAGGTAACTCCTCGCTTTTAGAGTAAGCCCAAAAACCATCAGTCAAGTAGTCGTGATCAACCGAACTATGTTGTTGAATCCAAGAGTAACCGCAGTGGTGGTTAGTAAGAATCAAACCCTCATCCGAGATAACCTCACCAGTACAACCCTTGCCAAACACAACGATAGCATCTTTAAGCGAAACCTCATCGGGCGAATATATATCATCAACCTCCAATTTCAACCCCAACTTCTTTAACGACTCACTATTTTGTTGCTTTAAAAAAGGCAACAACCACATACCCTCATCAGCCACCATTATAGCGGGGCTTAAAACTGCCAAAGCAGTAACAAATAAAAATCTTTTAAGCATAATATATTTTAAGTTTCAGTTTTTATTAAATCGTATTACAATGCAATATTACAAAAAAATATTAACACTAAAAAATGCAAATTCTTAAATATTTGTATTATAGGTAAATATAACATTTTTCTGAATTAAACTAACAAACTCCAGATTAAGAGAGAGCAGAGTTAAGTTTACTAAAACTATGCCGAGCGAGAGTGTGTTAGAGAAACAAAAGTTTCTCAACTAACAACTAAAAACTAACAACTCCCCCTTTTCATCACTTCATATAAATTTACCAGTTATCGCTCTCATATTAGTATTTTCTTTGCAGTGTAAAAACACCACAATAGTGTGGTAAAATACTAATTAATTATTTTATTTTATGAAAAACTTTTATGAAAACGACGAGACTCTGCCCGAATCATCACGCGGAGTAATCGTGAAGAGACTTATCAAACATTTCCCCGACAGAAATTTTGATAGTGATGATGAGTTGTTTGAGGTACTTGCAAGTTATGATGCTGACCTTGATGAACGATTTGAGAAGTTGCGTAACGACCAAACTAAACTTGCCCGAATCTTTACATCAAACCCCAAAATGGCTGGCTTTATCTCAACAGTAATTGAGGGAGAAGATCCTCTAATTGCTTGTGTTCGCTACTTTGGTGGCGACGTGTTGGAGTGTGCTTATGATGAAAATCGTTTAATGCAACTTCGTAAAGAGAACGATGCCTACTTGGATCGTATGCAAACTTATGCTAAAACCGAGAAGGAGATTGAGGAGAACTGGAAAGTGAGCGCAAAATCTATTGAACGCTTTAAAGAGGCTAAAGGTATGACAGATGAGGAGTTCGATATGTTTATCGAAAAGGTTTGTCACCTATGCGAGCATGTATTTATGTGTGACTTCTCTTTTGAAGTTCTTGATACTCTCTTCAAAGGTGTTAACTACGACACTGACGTAGATCTTGCAGAACAGACAGGTGAGGTAAAGGGGCGCAATCAACGAATAATCTTTAGTAAAGATAAATCTGATGCAGCCACCTCTCAATCGTTAAGAACCGACACCTCTGCCGATCTCACCCCCATGTTTGGTTTGCGTCGCAGAAAGAGTGTCTGGGACATGTAAAAAATGAGGAATTAGGAATGGGAATTAATTACTAATTCATAATTGGAGCGTAGCTACGTACTAATTCCTAATTGTTTTGGCTTATGCCAAAACGAAATCACATCGCAAAAAACAAAATTCAGTAACATTTAAAATTAAACACGAATTATGAAAAAGATTTTTGAGTTTATTAAAAACAATCAAGTTTGGGTGCTTTTAGCACTAATTGCAATTACAGTAATAGTAGCGTTTTTGTCTGCCGATTCATCGTGCATATTGGCAGCGGTAATACCAACAGCAAGTGCAGGTAAAATTGTTTCGGGCGAACCCTTAACACGTTCTCTTGCAACTCGCCACAGTGATGGTCTTATTAAAAATGCCATAGATGAGCGTATTACAAAGATTCGTCCGATGTCAACTCCTATTGACCAACTTTCGCGTTGGGCAGGTGCCCGTAAAGCCGACTCTATGGTGGTCGATTACTACTCAGTTGATATTAAACCAACAAAAGCCACTTTGAGTGTTGCGTATACCGAGCCAACTGCATCGGCAGTAACAAGTGCTGCACAAAAGGTAACAATTACCACAAGCAACAACGATATCTTTGAGGTGTCTGAAACTTTGCTTGTTCAAGGTGTAAAGGGTTACGAGGCTGACGGAGTAACACAATCTAAATCAGATTTGGTTCTCTATATCACAAGTAAAGAGGAGAACGGAAACCTTAATGTCTATGCAATTAATGGTAAAAAGATTGGCTCAATAGAGGGATGTGTCCCTTCAATTCCTGCATCAACAACTCTTATCAGAATGGGACGTGCAGCAACTGAGTTGGATGTTCAAACTGCACAATTTGAGGCCTTGCCTGTTAAGGAGCAAAATAACTGTCAAATATTTAAAATTCAGGTTGAGCAATCAACTTTCCAAAAAATTGCGGCAAAGAATGTTCCTTGGGATTTCAGTGACTCTGAGGAGGCTGCTATCTACGATATGCGTTTGGGTATGGAAAAGACCTTTATGTTTGGTGTGAAGAATACTCTTTACGACTCTCGTAAAAAAGAGAATGTAATGCTTACAGGAGGTATCTGGTGGCAAGCAGGAAAAGAGTATGAGTTTGATCCCTCAAAGGAACTTACTCAAAACGACCTTATTGATATGATGAAAGAGGCGTTTACAGGTAACGGTGGTAACAAACGCAAAGTGCTTATTGGTGGCAGCGACTTTATTGGCAGAATAAATAAACTTGATGTTACCAAAGTGGTAAGTTCTGAGGATGAGTTTGTAAAATGGGGTATCGACTTCTCTGAGATTCGCTCTAAGTTTGGTAAGTTCTATATCTTGTATTCTGAGGTATTTGATGATTGCGGTATGAGCGATTACGGATTTGCTTTTGACCCTGAGTTTATAACTCGTTGGGCTCATGTTCCTTTTGGTCATCAGAAACTTGACCTTAAGAAAGCAGGTATTCGCAACACCGATGCAGTGGTTATGACCGAAGCAAGTTGTTTAACACTTCGCTACCCTGCTGCTCATATGCGTATTGTACCTAAAAAAGGATAATTTTTTTGCTTAGATAGTTGTCGGGGAAACCTGACAACTATCACAATATATAAACATAAAAAATAGATATAGTTATGAAACGATATAAAACAAACCGAGGAAACCTTAGTTCCTTAATAAGGGTAGAAGATAAGAGTGTGAGAATAAAGTTTGTGGCATCTAATACAGGAGAGGGTTACTTTGAGACTAATGACCCTGTGCTACAAAAGGCAATTGAAGAGGATGTCGATTATGGCATAAAATTTTTTGCTGAGAGTTCTCAACAAGAAGAGGCGAATGAGATTGTTTCTAATGTAATAGTTGTTGATACTATAACCACTTGGCAAGAGGCTCGTAAATATCTGCAAGAGGCACCCTTCAATGTGCCTACAAAGGAGATGACTTCGCCCAAAAAGATAAAAGAGGTTGCCCAACGTTTTAATTTACTATTTAAAAATTTAGAGTAGGAGTGTTATGTTGTATAGTAAAGAACTTCTCATTGAGTTAATTAAGATAAATATGGAAGAGGGTTTCTCGGGTGGTGATGTTGAGAGGGTTGGAGGTGTAGGTGTAGAGTCGTATATTGAGAGTAAACTCCCCGAAGCAATAAATGCGGTATTTATGGCAGCACCAAATATCCTTTTGCCACAAACTGATGCTTCAAAAACTTTGATTCCGATAAAAAATCAAAATGGAAGTGGCGAAATAGTCTTACCTAAAGATGTGCTACGTATTACCCTTTTAAGGATGAAAGGTTGGGATAAGGCTGTTACAAGATTTGAGGATTCAAATAGCGTTACGGCAACGTTACAAAATAACCCATATACTATGGCTGGAAGAGCAAAACCAGTGGTTGTGCTATCGGTTAATCATAGTGGAGATAGAGTTATAAAATATTACTCCTTGCCCCCCGAAGTTCGTACACACGAAATTGCCGATGTCCTATACGTTAAGATTCCCGATTTATCAACGCCCATTGAGATACACGAGTTGTTATTGCCCTCAATAACATATCTCACAGCAGCGTTAGTATTCGAAATATTAGGGGATGCCGAACGCTCTGCAATAATGCGAACACATGTATCAGTAGGTTAAATATAATTATAAAATAAGATTATGAATAGTTCAATAGAAATAGATAAAACAAAATATTTTTTAGGTTATCACTATGGGGTAGGTGAGGTGCTATCCCTAAATATGGCTCCGCAACCAGGAATGTTCTTTATAAATGGGGAGACAAATTCTGTTTGGGTGTGGAATGCTTTGGATAGAGAGTGGATTGATACCAACCGAGTAGATAGCGGAATGAAAGGTATGCTTACCGATAAGAAGGGGAATTCTCCTGCCGATTTTGTGCCACAAGCTCAAGTTGGAGTAAAAGAGAGTTATTTTTATGTGGCAGAGTGTGATGATGTTGATGCAAATCCCAATGCAACCCCAAAAACAATTATATTTACTTATTTTAAGAATGGAGTAAACTCGGTCACTGTAAATATAAGAAAAACCTCTATTGTTACTTTGTTTTGGAATGGCGACTATTGGGAGGTGAAGGCTACTCCTTTTATTAATTTGAATTATAGTGTTTATGCAACCAAAACAGAGTTGAATAAATTAGATGTTTCAACGCAACAATTTACTATTTCAGAAAATATAACTGTAAATAAATTCTTTAAAGAGTTATATATTGTTTCTATAAAGGAAGATTTCGTTATTGATAAACTTTCTTTATTCTCAATCTCAAGAAGTGTCGTTCAAGAGAGTGGGGATTTAGTTTGGAGTGTAGTGTTTAACAGAGGGGGAGGGGTTCCGCCACTCTATTTTAGAACAACAAAAAATCCTGAACTTAATAGTGTTATTGAATTTGATTTATTTGAGACAGGCTTAGTTGCAAAATTGTATGCTGTTGTTGATTGGGACGCTATTGATGAGGGTGTAAAATTTAGTACAGGCTTGAATATCCCTCTTAGGTATTGGAATAATCTAAAATACTCGCCTTGTATAGATTCGTATATAAAAAATTATGGTAAAAGAATAGAGGAATTAGAAGAGGGTTTAGAGAAAGTAACTAATCCTGAAAATAAAACTTTTGGTTCTGATATTTTAGATGTAGTTGGATTTTATAATTTTCAAGGCAAGGAGATAGGTGATACTGCACCAACAGGAGTTACACCAACTTCTGCTAATCCTAAAAGAAGTGCAATTAAAGAGGTAAAGAAAGGTGATGTTTATGAATTGAAAAGTTATGTAACTTCTGCTGTACAAGGAGCATCATATACTTGGGTGTTAACCAATTCTGATAGAAAAATCATAAATAAACCAGAGGCACTCACTACTTTAGACCAGTTAAAAGGAGTAATGATCAATGTAGAGGAAGATGGATATTTATATTTATGTTGTAATGAAGAGTATTTAGATTATTTTTCTCTTACATTGTACTCTAAACAGTTAGAACTTAACTTAAGAATAGAGGA
>JAFXDI010000015.1 GCA_017521245.1 Bacteroidales bacterium | reverse complement strand
TTAAATCCCAATTGTGGTTTTTAGAGTGATATAGTTTATCTCCTTCAATATAGAGAGGAGATGTTATATTATTTGTATAGAGTTGCCCTGTTCCTAATCCTTGTGGCATTGTTGGATTTTTTGCCGATACCCATTGAGCAATGGCATTTAATCCAACATTTGACTCTAATGCGGATGTTGCCCACCAACCTATTCCTCGTTCACAAGCAAGGGTTATCCATTCATTACTGCTTGCAAAGCCTCCTGCTAACGAGGGTTTTAGGATTATATATTGTGGTTTTATAGTGTCTAATAACTCTATTTTTGCCTCACTCTCAACTACTCCTATCAACTCTTCATCCAATGCTATTGGTATAGGTGAGTTTTTGCAAACGTCTGACATTGCCTGATAGTTGCCTTGTTTTATTGGTTGCTCTATGGAGTGAATATCAAATTTTGAGAGTATCTCTAATTTTGATAGTGTTTCTGTGGGAGAGAATGCTCCGTTTGCATCTAAACGTAGTTCCAATATATCTTTTGGGAAACGGTTACGAATGGATTTTATAAGGTCTATTTCAGATGCAAAATCTATCCCTCCTATTTTTAATTTCAGACACTTAAAGCCGAGTGAGAGTTTTTGCGATATTCGCTCTGCCATCTGCTCTTTGTTACCCATCCATATTAGGCCGTTGATACGGATACCCTCCTCGCCACGAGTGAATGGTGTATCGTATAGCTGAGATTTGCCTCCGCAGTTTAAATCTTGTATGGCTGTTTCGAGACCAAAGAGTATTGAACTCCATGATTTCAGTTGCGATAAATCAATGGTGTTTATGTTTTTACATACCTCTGCAAGTTTATCTTCATATTCGGGACAATCCTCTGTACTTAAACCTCGAAACAGAGATGCCTCTCCCACTCCAAAGAGTGTGGGATTATTTTCATCCCACACCTTTATGAAATAGGTATCTTTTGTATGAAGGGTGTTGCGTGATGTTATTGCAGCCTCCTTAAATATCAGACTATATTTTTTATACTCTGCCCTCATTATGGGAATTTGGGGAATTTCTTAAAGTCGGGATCGCGTTTCTCCAAGAAGGCGTTTTTACCCTCTTGTGCCTCATCCATTAGATAGAACATTAGTGTTGCATCTCCTGCTAACTCCATAAGTCCATGTTGTCCGTCAAGTTCGGCATTTAATGCTCGTTTTATCATACGTATTGCCATAGGCGAGCGTTGTAGTATTGTTTCGCACCACTCAACGGTTTCATCCTCTAAGCGGTCAAATGGTACTACCTTATTTACCAATCCCATCTCCTCTGCCTCTTTTGCTGTGTATTGACGGCATAGGAACCATATTTCACGAGCCTTTTTCTGTCCTACACATCGTGCAAGGTATGATGATCCAAATCCTCCGTCAAAACTTCCAACTTTAGGACCTGTTTGTCCAAATCGCGCATTCTCTGATGCTATTGTGAGGTCACACACTACATGCAAAACGTGACCGCCACCAATGGCATATCCGTTTACCATTGCTATTACAGGTTTGGGTAGTGAACGGATTGCTTTATGCAAATCCAATACGTTTAAACGTGGCACTCCGTCTTCACCTATATATCCTCCTCTTCCCTTTACGTTTTGGTCTCCTCCCGAGCAGAATGCTTTATCTCCTGCTCCTGTTAGTATTACAACACCTATATCGGCACGCTGGCGACAGATTGATATTGCATCTAACATCTCATCGTTGGTTTGTGGACGGAATGCGTTATATACTCGTGGGCGATTTATGGTTATCTTCGCAATTGAATTGTAGTACTCAAATTTAATATCTTCGTACTCTTTAATTGTTGTCCAAGAACGTGTTTGCATATTGTTTACTCTTTAAAATAGTTTCGTAATATTTTATCGTTTTCGGTTCGTGGCGTTACCACCTCCATTATTGCTTTATGTGGCGATGCAAAGAATTGTGGCAACTTGCTCTTCAACTCCTCTTCGGTTGTTGCCGAATAGAAATCGAATGAGTATGCCTCTGCAAGTTGTTTAACCTTTACATCGGCTACACACTCAAAGTATTTCTCTAACTCAGGTAATGCAGATGTTCCGGGTAGGAAACGGAATATTCCGCCTCCTCCGTTTTTCATTACTATAATTTTTATATTATTGGGAACGTCTGCTATTGAGAGAGCGTTGGAGTCGTATTGAAATCCCATATCTCCTGTTATTAGCAATACTGGGTTATCTGTTCCACAAGCCGCACCTATGGCTGTTGAAGTTGCTCCGTCTATTCCGCTTACCCCTCTGTTTGATGTGGATTTTAAACAACTGTAATTATCAAATAGTTGAGCATAGCGGATTGGTGTTCCGTTTGATAGTTGCAGATATGTTTCTCTTGGTATTGAAGGCAATATTATTGAGAATGCCTTCATATCGCTCCACCCTACCGATGCAACATATTTGCTCTTTTTATCGGCTGCCGATTGCGCCAACTCATGCCACATTTGGTTATAATTTGAGTTGGTTGCTGTAACCTTATCGGCTATTAAACCTAACAACTTGGCAGCCGATATATCTATCTGCCAAGTAAGTGCCGAGAATGTATCAATCTTCCACTCACACTCGCTTATATGTATATGCTCTTTGGGTTTGTGAGTTCTGATAAATGTTTTTACCATTTTTGAGACGAGTGAGCCTCCAAAGGTTATCAACAATTCGGGGGCAACATCGGCTCTATTCTCTTGTGTTAATTGTGTCAGTGTTCTGTCTATTGTGGTTATTGCTCCCTCTACGTTTATATTTGATATTGTCTCGGTAAGTAACACCACTTGTGGTAGTTTTACCAACTGCGATAGTGATTTATTGAATTCTGCATCAGGCTCAGCAAACGATGCCAACAACATAACTTTTTTATATTGTGACAGTTTTTTTATCAACTCTTGCTGTTCATTGTTGCTTATACTCTTTTGTTCTATCTTTGGTTGTGGTATTTCTATATTTAATGAAGTAATGGGTGCTAATCCTGCAAGTGGTTCTCTAAGCGGAACATTGATATGCACAGGACCTCTATCAGGAGTTAATGCTTTGTCTATTGCTAATGTTATTTGTTGTATTGTATTTATCTCATCAGCCTCGTTCCTAATTTCACAAGGCAATGTAGTTGAATACTTTATATAGTTGGCATAAACTCTGTTTTGTCTTATGGTTTGGCTATCGTTTTGATCTATTACCTCAGGCTCTCGATCGGCTGTTATAACTACAAGAGGAACGTTTCGGTAATATGCTTCAGCTATTGCAGGGGCATAATTAAGTACCGCTGTACCCGAAGTACATACCAACGCAACAGGTTTTGATATTTGTGCTGATAATCCCAATGCAACGAAAGCGGCAGAGCGTTCATCAATAACAACTCTCGATGTGAAGTTCTTATCTCGTGCAACACCTATTACTATTGGAGTGTTACGAGATCCGGGAGAGATTATAAAATCCTCTACTCCTCGTTGTTTTAATATCTCTAATAGGATTCTGACCTGTTTTTTATCCGTTGTCATTTGATAATTAGCCTTTAATGGTTTTAAGCAAGGTTTGTGCCTTATGCTCTGTTTCGTTCCACTCCGCCTCAACTTGCGATTGAGAGGTTAAGCCTCCACCTACATATAGTTGAACTCGGTTTGGAAATATCTCCATACTTCGCAAATTTACAAATAAACTGAATGTGTTGTTCTCTTTTACCCCTCCTAAATATCCGGAATAGTATCTTCTTGGGCGTTTTTCTGCCTCATAGATTACCTGTAATGCCTTTTTAAGAGGTGTTCCTGCTACCGCAGGGGTTGGATGAAGAAGATTTATTAATTGCTCTGCTCTATCTATATCAACATCCGTTGCCGATATTATATTGCACAGATGCTCAACAGGCCCAGCAGTTTTCACAAAACGTGGAGACACTTCTGGTTGCACTCCTGCTCCCGAGAATTTATCTATTATATAATCTGCTACTATCTGTTGTTCTCGCTCCTCTTTAGGGGTAAAAGATCTGTTTTCATCTGCCCGGCGAGTTGCTGCCAATGCCATTGTTGTTACACTCTCTCCGTCATACTCTAAGAGTTTTTCGGGAGTTGCTCCTATCCATGTTGCTATTTGTGGTACAGAAAATATGTATATATAGGCATTGGGATAGCATTCGCATAACGTCAAAAACCACTCTGCAGATTTTTCTCTTGCTCTAACTTCATAACCTATGGTGCGTGATAGTACCGCCTTTTGGTAACTATCTTGCTCCATATCTGCTATAAGTTGTGATGCTGATTTTTTATATTGCGTGAAGTCTATCTCGGTATTCTCGTTTGGGTAATTTACCTCCCGTTTTTGAATATCTACTGGAAAGTTGTTTAGAGAATACTCCTGTTTTATAAATAGTACAGGAGTTTGAGGAGTTTCAACAAAGGGGTATATTACAAAACCTTTTTCTCCTGTTTTACGCTCTGTTAATGTTGATAGTTGAAGGCCAAATTCTATCTCTTCATTGGGATTGCGATAGGCATAGAATGGCAAATTGTTCTCTATTGCCAATCTTATCGCCTCCTCTATTTCAACCTGCCTTGTCATGGCAATTTACTTTACCGAACCAAATAGTTCGTAGTTTGAAGATGATGTGATTTTTACGGTATAAAACTCTCCTATGTTTAGTGTTTTATCTTTTGATATCAACACTTCGGGATCTACCTCTGGAGAATCAAATTGTGTGCGACCTATATAGTAGTCTGCCTCCTCTCGGTCAATTATCACTCTTAACTCTTCTCCCTCTTTTTGTGCATTTATCTCGGCAGAGATCTCGGCCTGCAGAGCCATAAGAGTATCTAAACGTTTTTGTTTAACCTCTTCAGGAATGTCATCGGTATAGTTCTCAGCAGAGTATGTCCCCTCCTCTTCGGAATAAGTGAATGCTCCCATACGTTCAAATCTGGCATATTTCACAAACTCCATGAGTTCTGCAAAATCCTCTTCGGTTTCACCCGGGAAACCTACCATAAGTGTTGTTCGCAAGTGTATGCCGGGAACCTCTTTGCGTATGCGTTCTATAAGTTGGTAAGTTTGTTGTTTTGTTACATTACGATGCATACGAGTGAGCATATTGTCACTGATGTGCTGTAATGCTATATCAAGGTATTTACACACCTTGCTGTTTTGTGCCATTACCGGCAACAGTTCGTATGGAAAGTGCGCTGGGTAGGCATAGTGCAGGCGTATCCACTCTACCCCCTCTACTTTTGACAACTCCTCAACGAGTTTGGGAAGTTGGTATGATTTATAGATATCTAATCCGTAATATGTAAGGTCTTGGGCTATGAGTTGCAACTCTTTTACCCCCATTGCTGCGAGACCTTGAGCCTCTTCAACCAAATCTTCTATTGGGCGAGATTTATATTTTCCTGTGATAATGGGTATTGCACAATAGGCACATGTGCGGTTACACCCTTCTCCTATTTTTAGATAGGCATAGTGTGATGGCGTTGTTAATACCCTGCTATTAGCGAGTGATTGATTATACTCTCCGCCTACCTCTTTTACTATATTCTCCCAATCGAATTTACCAAAGAAACCATCCACTTCGGGTATCTCTTCAATAAGTTCTGAAGCATAGCGTTGCGACAGACACCCCATAACATAGAGGCGTTTTATCTTTCTCGCTTTTTTGGCTTGGCAGAAGTTGAGTATCATATTTATTGACTCCTCTTTTGCATCGCCAATGAAACCGCATGTATTTATAATAACTATCTCTCCTTTTACATTATCGGAATCGTGATATACTTCATAACCCAACTCCTTAAACTGTCTAATTAGTTTCTCGGAATCTACAAGGTTCTTTGAACATCCAAGTGTTATTATATCAATGCGATTTTTTTGCATATCTTTTACTCTTTTTCGCTAAACAATGAATCTACAAACTCTTTACGGTTGAATGGTTGTAAATCCTCAATGCCCTCGCCTAATCCTATATATTTTACAGGTATTTTAAATTGGTCAGATATTCCTATTACAACTCCTCCTTTTGCTGTTCCATCAAGTTTTGTTACTGCAAGTGCGTTGATTTCAGTGGCTGCCATAAATTGTTTTGCTTGCTCAAAGGCATTTTGTCCTGTTGAGCCATCCAATACAAGCAATATCTCATCAGGAGCACCGGGAACAACTTTATCCATAACTCTTCGGATTTTTGCTAACTCGTTCATCAATCCTACTTTGTTATGAAGACGCCCTGCTGTATCGATGATTACGACATCGGCATCGTTTGCTTTTGCCGAAGAGAGTGTATCAAATGCTACTGATGCAGGATCGCTGCCCATCTGTTGTTTGATTACTGGAACTCCAACTCGCTCACCCCAAATATCTAACTGCTCAACTGCAGCCGCTCGGAATGTATCGGCAGCACCAAGATATACTTTCTTTCCTGCTTTTTTGAATTGATATGCGAGTTTTCCTATGGTAGTTGTTTTTCCTACTCCGTTTACTCCTACTACCATTATAACATAGGGATGACGATCTGTTGGTGTATCAAATCCGTTACCATCGGTTGTAGAGTTTTCTGTTAAAAGAGCAACTATCTCTTCACGCAAAATAGTTTGCAACTCTGATGATGAGAGATATTTATCTCGTGCAACACGTTGCTGAATACGCTCAATTATACGTAGTGTTGTTTCGATTCCTACATCTGACGTAATTAGCACCTCTTCCAAATCATCAAGCAAATCATCATCTACTTTGCTTCTTCCTGCTACTATATGTGCAAGTTTTGAAAAGACTCCTGTCTTGGTCTTCTCTAAACCTTTGTCTAATGTCTCTTTCTCTTTTTTAGAGAAGAAATCAAAAAATCCCATACTCTAATTTATATTTATAACAAAAGGCTGTCGGGGTGTTTACAGCACTCCAACAGCCTTTACTCTTTATTGTAGATAACTTATTTTGCAAGTTTCTCGTTTACTTTCTCGTTTGGTACCATCTCCTCTTCGAAGATATATGCACCTGTTTTAGGAGACTTTACCATTTTAATTACTTTTGAGTAGGTACGTCCCTCACCTTTTTGCAATGATGCGACTGTTTTCTTTGCCATATCTTAATTATTTTATCTCTTTATGAACTGTTACACGTTTTAAGATAGGATTGTATTTTTTAAGTTCCAACCTCTCGGTGGTATTCTTACGGTTCTTTGTTGTAATGTAACGTGAAGTACCAGGCATACCGCTCTCTTTATGCTCTGTACACTCAAGAATTACTTGAACTCTGTTACCTTTAGCTTTCTTTGCCATATCTGATTCTTACTTTTTAAAATTAAATAAAACCTTTTTGAGCAGCTTGTTTCAATGCTGCATCAAGACCAATTTTGTTAATTAAACGAAGTCCTGCAGCAGATACGTTGAGGTCAATCCAACAATCTTGCTCTACCCAGTAAAACTTCTTTGTAAACAAGTTGACATTGAATCTTCTCTTTGTACGTCTTTTAGAGTGAGATACGTTATTGCCAACCAACGCTTGCTTTCCGGTAATTTGACAAATTTTTGACATCTTATTATACTGTTTTTATATTAATTTCAACACCTATTTAAAACAGAGTGCAAAATAAGCAAATTTTATTCACACTACCAAATTTTAAGACACGAAATTACGAGACAGCGCAATTTTTGCCTTTAAATCTGTTAAAATCAGAATGTTTAGTAAGCATCATTCAAACACCCCGATGAATAAAATATTGATTTATTTAACCTCTGAACTATATTCGGCTATTGTTTTCGGATGCAAAGATACAACTTTTTGGTGTAATATTATAATTTATAGTAACTTTTTATTGTTAAATTTATAACAAAATGGCAGAAAGAGATCTCTCTGCCATTATCTGTTTTTACTATGAATATTTATTTACCCATACCAAAAGTGAATGGCTTAACCTTTAAGCCAATAGAATAAACATATTCTTTATTCCTATCTGTATCCACTTCAGTAAACGTCTCTATCTCATACATGGTTGCTTTTACGCCTGAGTTATTATCTGAAAGCATAAATCCTTCTGAATCAATATTTGAATTCTTTTCAAAATCCCAATATGCACGTAATGAAGGATCTTGTAATAATGGTGTACTCATACTCTCTTGTACTTCTGATTCTGACAGTGCTTTAGCATATATCTGCACTTTATCAATACAAGCATCTAAAGGCGCTCTATTTTGAGCAAATCCTCCTATCAATAATACCATCTTATCATCAAAATAGTCATAGTAAGAAGCATTCGCAGGAGTTTCATATATTAAATCGCCATTTATATATGCTTTTATCTCTCGCTTATTTGTATAATCAAATACAAATGTAAAGTTATACCATTGAACTTCTGTAAAATCGTATTGAACAAATGGAAAAGCCCAATATGGATTACTATACACACTATGAACAGATATGGAGAGACCTTCTCCATTTTTATTAAAGCGTCCAGGTCCTACATTAGCCCATATCCAGCCATAATCATTATAAGGGATGGGAGCTTTTACATCTCTGATACTAAAAAGAGTTGTTCCCTCTGTCAAATGATTAAACTCTTTTGCATTCAACCAAAATGACAACGAGAATTTCAATTCATCTCCAATGCAATCAACATCTTTAAGAGGTATTCCAAAGGCATATTTGTTAAGGTCAACGCCTTGCGGTATCTCCAGAACTTTTTCATTATCATTATCATTATTATTATTTTCACAACCTACAAATAACAATGACATTAGCAACACTGCAAATAATTTAATTGCTTTCATATCGTTTAGGATTTAGTGGTTATTTTTTACAAAGATAGGTATTTTTTTCATTGTTATAGATATTTTTACCCCCCCCCATGTTATTTTTTGTTAAATTAAAGGCAACACCCTGATATTATGCGGATTATAATAGACAAATCAGAACTACAACAACTAATAATTAGATAGTGCTATATTTACGTTCATCATATACTTCTCTATTGTTGATGATTTTAGTATAGCCTTTTTCTCTCGCTTTAACATATCGGGCAAAAGATACTCCCAATAGGGTTTCATCTTGCTTAAAAATTGGGTATTGCCAAGCAAACGGGGAGACAATTGATTATACATTGCATCGTGCATTGTTTTTACAAGTATACGTTTCTCCTCGTGAGTAAATTCTCTATTCTCTTTATACTCTTGTGCCAAGGCTGGATTTGCAAGCAGTCCTCTTCCTAACATTACGGCTTCTACATTAGGGAATTGTTCATCAATGCGTTTTATGTCTGATAGTGTAGTTATATCTCCATTATATATTACAGGGTGTTTACACTCTTTGTAAAAATTGGCAAATGCCTCTATATCTACTGCCTTCTTATATTGTTCTAACCCCAAACGTGGATGCATGGTTATGCTATTTAAAGGGACAGAGTTTAATATGGGTATTAACTGTTGCCACTCTTCTTTACTCTCCCACCCTAAACGCATCTTCACTGAGAATGATATATCGCTGTTTTGTGCAACCTCTTGCATTAACTCCTTCACCATTTGAGGATATGGCAATATTCCTGCTCCTCGCTTTCGTTTGGCTTGTAATATAAATGAACAGCCCATATTTATATCTACCCTTTTATAACCCTCACTACGGAGCAGCTGCAAAAGGGGTTGCATCTCTTCTGGTGTTGAGGCTATTATCTGCGGTACCAGATTGGGGACGTTGTTATTCTTTTGCTCTATGTCGCGAATATCTTTGCTGCGTATTTCGTTTCGCTCATATCGCAAAAATGGCGTATAGTAGGCATCTACTCCTGAAAATACCGAGTGATGCAGATTTCGCCAGACCGCCTCAGTGTATCCTTGTAATGGTGCTGAATATATTTTCATAACTACAAAGATAGTTTATTTTTGAATATTTACTAACTTTGCGATAAGAGTCAATATAGGCTACCTTTATTTATGAATATTTTAAGCGAGTTATATTATAAGGTCATAGGAGAACAACCTAAATCGGTTGTGAAACTTTCGGGTGATGGTTCAAACAGAACTTATTACAGATTATCATCAAATGGCAATAGTTTAATTGGTGTTAGCGGTGTCTCTTTTGATGAGAACAACGCTTTTATTTCTATTGCAAACGTATTTAACGAGTGTGGTATTAACGCCCCCAAAGTTGTTGTGGTTAGTAGTGATGGTATGCACTATCTGATTGAGGATTTGGGTGATGACACTCTGTTTACGCTACTTAAAGATAGCCGAGAGTGTGGCGTTTTTAATGACAATGATTGTGAAATGCTATGCCACACAATGGAGTTACTCGCCGATATTCAATTTAAGGTTGGAGAGAGGTTGGATTTCTCTGTTTGTTACCCCGTTGCGGATTTTGACAGGGTATCGGTTTTCTGGGATTTGAACTACTTTAAATATTGCTTTTTAAAGGGTGTAGGCATTGAGATTGATGAACCTGCGTTAGAGAGTGAGTTCAACACCCTTGCCAATCTTTTGTTAGAGGAGAATGAGAATAGATTCTTATACAGAGATTTTCAATCTCGTAATATAATGTGGCATAACAACAAACCTTATTTTATAGATTTTCAAGGTGGCAGACGTGGCCCTATATATTATGATGTGGCTTCGTTTGTAGGACAGACTCGAGCCAAATACAGCAACGAGGTTTGCGAGAAGATGATTGATGCATACCTTAACTCTCTTTCAAAATACAAAAATATTGAGAAGGAGTTATTTATTGAGAAACTTAATTTATTCAGAATTTTCCGTCTTCTTCAAACATTAGGAACGTATGGGTATAGAGGATTATTTGAGAGAAAAAAGGCTTTTATTGACCCTATTCCTACAACTCTAAATCAAATTGGTGAACTTCTAAACAACTATAAAGAGAGGCTTCCTTACCTATGGAGTGTAATGACGGAAGTTGCATCACTCCCCCGTTTTAAGCCTTGCAAATATAAGGGATTAATGGTTGATGTTATGAGTTTCTCGTACCACAGAGGTATTCCCGATGACTATTCGGGCAATGGCGGTGGTTTTGTTTTTGATTGCAGAGCCATTCATAACCCCGGCAGATATGAGGAGTATAAAAAACTTAATGGAACGGATGCTCCTGTTATTGAGTTTCTGGAACGAGAAAGCAATATCTCCGAGTTTTTAGATAATGCCTACGCTATGGTTGATAATATGGTTGAGACTTATTTAAGACGTGGTTTTACTCATATTCAAATTTGTTGCGGTTGCACTGGAGGACAACACCGCTCGGTTTATAGTGCCGAGCATATCGCAAAACATATTTCCGAAAAGTTTGGGGTAAGAATCAATGTTAAGCATATTATGTTGAACCGCTCTTATACTATACCTGAAAGATGAATGCAATTATTTTGGCGGCAGGATTAGGCACTCGCCTTCGCCCACTTACTGATAATACTCCAAAAGCATTGGTTGAAGTGGGAGGTAAAACTATGCTTGAACACCAGATTTTAAATCTTAAGAAAGCCGGGGTCAGTAATATTGTAATTAACATTCACTATTTTGGGGAACAGATTGTTGAGTTCTTAAAGAGAAACAACAATTTTGGTTTAAATATTAAGATTTCGGATGAGCGAGAGTTATTACTTGATACCGGTGGCGGTATTGCTAAGGCCGGGTGTTTATTTGAGAACGATGCTCCTATTCTTGTTCACAATGTTGATATTTTTACAAATGTAGATTTGAAAAGAGTATATTGTGAGGGGAACAAATTTGATGTTATGTTGGTTACCGAAAAGCCTCGCTCTAACAGGGTTTTATATTTTACCAACAACCAACTTTGTGGATGGAGGAATAAAGCAACTAATGAAACTTTATTAACAGACGAGAAATATATCCCCAACGCAAATAACGAACGTGCATTTATGGGAATACACGTTTTAAATGCTAAAACTATTAGGTTAATGAGAGAATACAAAGAGGCTTTTCCGCTTATTCCTTTTTATCTGAACGCATCAAAATCACGTGAACTCAACATTGGCGAAATGTTTTGCGGAGATGATATTATAAGGATTGATGCAGGTAAACCTGAAGTTCTTGCCGAGTGTAAAGAGATTATCGAGAAGTTCTATTTATAATCATAGCATCACAAAGAAGCAAAGGATTTCCTTTCTTCTATTATCTTATCTGTTCGATTGCCCTTAAATTTAATATCATATCATATAGTGCTAAATCGATGAAACGCTCTATGTTTCTCATTCTATTTGCAGAGGGTATAGTTACAAGGCGTGATTGAACTTTGCCGTTACAATATACGGCAATGGCAATAGTGCCGACAGGTTTTTGCTTACTTCCTCCCGATGGACCTGCTATCCCCGAAGTAGCTATTGCACAATCGGTTTTAAATTTATCTGCCACCCCTTTTGCCATTTGCTCAACTACTTGTGTGCTTACTACGCCATATTTATTGATAATCTCCTCCTCTACTCGAAGTTGATTAACTTTTACACTATTATCGTATGCCACTATCCCTCCCATGAATACTGCCGATGCTCCTGCAACTGAGGTTATTTTTGAGGCTATTCCACCACCTGTACAACTCTCAGCTGTTGATATTGTATAGTTTTTATCTTTTAAATGGTTGATAAGTATCTCTTCAAGGGTCAAGTCTTCGTAACTTATTATATTATCACCAAGCAACTCATCTAACTTTAATGTTGCCTCGTACATATCGCAATAGAGTTGTTCTGCATCGTTGCCTCGTGCTGTTAATCTCAAACGTATTAGGTTTGGTTTGGGAAGATAGGCAAGTTTTATTGTTGAGGGCAATGATGCCTCGTACTCTGTTAAATAGATTGCTAATTTTGACTCTGTAAAGCCTGTTACTATACGTGTTGAGTGAAATATTTTATCGGTTGTGGCACATCGCTCAAACATTGGTAAAACTGAGTCATCTATAAGTTTTTGCATTTCGTATGGTACACCCGGTAGAGATATCAGCATCTTACCATCACGTTTGAATATCATTCCGGGTGCTGTTCCCACAACGTTTGGTAACACTTTACTACAATCCGGCACCATTGCTTGTGATCGTGTCAGAGAGTTCATCTCTTTACCCAATCGTGCAAAAAGGGCATCATTGTTCTCTTGTGTTGCTTTGGAAAATATCATCTCTCCTCCGAATATTTTACAAAGTGTCTTTTTGGTTATATCATCGTTGGTTGGACCTAATCCGCCTGTTACAATTACCGCTTCGACTCTCTGCATTGACTCCTCTACAGCTGAGATTATCTCATCTTCTCTATCTCTTATTGCGGTTGTTCGCACTATCTCAATACCAATAGGGTTTAGTTTTCGAGCTATGTAACCTGAATTTGTATCGGTTACTTGACCTATTAGCAACTCATCGCCGATGACTATTATTTCGCACTTCATATTTTTGACTCTCTAATCCTTTTTTATTGCTAATATTCTTTGTAAGAGCGTTGGATGCGAATAGTAGAACTTAACGTATAGTTTATCGGGAGTAAGGTTACTCAACGATTTTACCGAGATTTTTTTGAGTGCTGATATCAACTCCTCTCCCAATCCATACTTCGCAGCAAAATTATCGGCCTGATACTCTGCTCTACGCGATACACTGTTCATAAACAGACTTGTTACCATATCTATTGGTGTATATAATATGCCAAATGCAATGAGTGAGAGTGCAAATGCTGGTGTTGCTACTCCCATTGCCTCTGCCATTGTTGTGCTTGTTAGGGTTAGTGACAATACATATAATTGTATAAGCATTGTTACTCCTGCGAGTATAAAATTTTGCAACGTGTGACGTTTCTTATAGTGCCCTATTTCGTGTGCCAATACTGCTACTATCTCTTGCGTTGTAAGTTCATCTATTAGTGTATCATAAAGCACTATTCTTTTCTTTTTACCCATACCAGAGAAATAGGCATTTGCTTTGGTTGAGCGTTTTGATCCATTTATTACATATATATTGGTTATCTCAAACCCTGCTTTTTGTCCAAATCTTTCGATTTCATCGCGTAATTCGCCCTCAGGCAATGGTGTTTGCTTATTAAACAATGGTACTATTATTTGTGAATAGAATAGATTCATAATCAATGATACTCCAATTGATACCAAGAATGCTGCCCACCAAAAGTTTGTTCCCAAAAGGGTGTATAACCACACTATAAGGGATATTAATCCTCCGCCTAACACAGCAAGTAATATTAACGATTTTATCTTGTCTGCAATAAATGTTTTTGGTGTGGTTTTATTGAAACCAAAACGCTCCTCTATTACGAATGTATCGTAAATTTGAAATGGCAACATTAACATATCATATACCAAAAAGAGAATAGCAAAGTATATAAGTGTAACTCCTATAGAATTGGTTGTTATGGTCAAACAATAATTGTATATTGTTCCAAATGTTTGAGTAAATAACAGCACTACCATCAGTATGGTTGTGAATGTTGATGTTATCAAAGAAAATCGGTTGTTTGTTCTAAAATAACTTTGTTGCTTGGCATACTTATCTGCATCATACAAACCTTCTAACTGTGGCGGTATTTGCAATGTTGCCGCTTTTTGATTACGATATGACAACCACTCCGATACTAAATATTCGGCAATGGTTATTGCTACGATTATGATTAATAGTGTTGTGCTACTCATTACTGTTATATCTCTACTCGTGAAAACGATGGTGCATCTATATCACAATACTCTCCATCGATAAATTTATAATATCCTGTTATTGCCACCATTGCAGCATTGTCTGTTGTAAACGAGAATTTGGGAAGATATACATTCCATCCATATTTTTTTGCATGAAGAGAAAACGCTTCTCTTACTGCTGAGTTTGCCGATACGCCTCCTGCAACGGCAACCTCTTTTATTCCTGTTTGCTTTACTGCCTTACGGAGTTTATCCATTAATATCTCTACTATGGTTGTTTGCAATGATGCCGCTAAATCACTCTTGTTTTTTTCGATAAAATCGGCATCTTTTGCCAATTCATCACGTAATAGATACAAGAACGATGTTTTTAATCCACTAAAACTATAATTCAAATCGGCAATGTGCGGTTTATTGAAGATAAACTTTTTAGGATCTCCCTCTTTTGCCAACTTGTCAATTATTGGTCCTCCGGGATAACCCAGCCCCATAACTTTTGCACATTTGTCAAATGCCTCTCCTGCGGCATCATCGATGGTTTGACCTATTACCTCCATTTTATTATATGCCTCCACTTTTATTATCTGAGAGTTTCCTCCTGATACCAACAGACATAAAAATGGGTATTTGGGCGCTGTATCCTGATCGGGTGTCTCTTTTATAAAGTGAGCCAAAACATGTGCTTGTAAATGGTTAACATCTACAAGAGGAATACCCAATGACAGAGCAAATCCTTTAGCAAAAGAGTTACCAACTAAAAGCGAGCCCATCAAACCCGGACCTCTTGTAAATGCTATTGCCGATATATCCTCTTTTT
Organism: Bacteroidales bacterium; assembly: GCA_017521245.1. Lineage (NCBI taxonomy): Bacteria > Pseudomonadati > Bacteroidota > Bacteroidia > Bacteroidales > Bacteroidales bacterium. The sequence goes on along the minus strand of JAFXDI010000015.1, from coordinate 16,388 downwards.
GCAATCCGCTTCGCTTAATTGCCTCAGATACAACAGGAACTATATTTTGTTGATGTGCTCTTGATGCCAACTCGGGAACTACTCCTCCGTATGACTCGTGAACTGCTTGACTTGCGATTACATTTGACAACAAAACTCCATCGCGTATTACCGCCGCAGAGGTGTCATCGCATGATGATTCTATGCCCAATATTATTATACTCATACGTTATATTTAAAATATGCCTACAAATTTACTCATTTAAGAGAAATTATTGTTCATATTTTAATCTAAAATCTTAAATTTGTATCTTAATATTGAATTTTATATTATTGTGAGAATACTCTCTTTTATACGAAGGTTTGTTATGTGGTGCCTACTGATTTGCGTAGGCATATACGCCTTAGCGTATATATTGTTGAGTATCAACTCTATTCAAAAAAACATTGCTGATTCTGCAAAAGATTATTTATCATCGTATCTTGGAAGTAATGTTGAGATTGAAAAAATAAGGATATCGCCTTTCAATAAAGTTTATATTAATGACCTTATTATTTACGACTTAAATAATGATACTCTTTTATATACTAAAGAGTGTAATGCTTCGATAAAACTTTCTGACTTGTTTGATAATAAAATAACTTTAAACTCGGTAAGTGTTTGCGATTTTATTATAAACACAAATAAGGATAGTGTTACTTCTCCTCTTAATGCTAAATTCTTGATTGATAAACTTAAGCCTAAAAAGAAGAGGGAAAAAGAGATTCCCAAAATATCGGTTAATACTCTGCTACTACAAAATGGTGCGTTTAGATATAACCTTTTGAGTTCTCCTTGTAAAGAAAATGATGTTTTTGACAAGAATCATATTTCAATAGAAAACCTTCTTGTTAATGCTTCAATAAAGGGCTACACTAATGACTCTATTAACATTAACGTTAGAGCATTGAGATTAAGAGAAAAATCGGGATTTACCGTAAAAAACATAGCCTTTAAGCTTGTTGGAAACAGAGAGTCTGTTAAACTAAAGAACTTCTTTTTTGCCGGTGAAAACAGCAACATATTTATTAAAGAGAATGAGATTACAATGCCTAAAGATATGAACTTTAATGAGTTTATAGATATGGCAGAGTTTGAATTTGAACTTGATAACAGCAAGATTGTTTTATCTGATTTTTCGCCTTTTGTTCCAAAGCTTAAAGATTTTAATACTCCTACGGATGTTACTTGTAGAATAAATGGTTCGGCAAACCACCTTATTTTAGACACTTTAGGGATTGACTACAATGATGGTGGTTTGATTGCTTCGGGATATGGGTCAATAGACAACCTGTTTCCAGAGCCTAAAGATGCCTTTTTGTTCGGAAATATGAGTTATCTCAATATTAATTCTAAATCGGTTATTAACATCTTAAACGATATGGGCATAGAGTTGAATGACTACTCTATTATTAGAAATATTGGCAATATATCGTTTAATGGTGAAATATCAGGTTTTGTTTCAAAACTTGTTACATATGGCAATGTTAAATGTGGCATTGGCAATGTTTCTGCCGATATGCTTTTAGAGAGTGATGAAGGTCTAAACTTCAAAGGGGAGGTTAAAAGCAACAACTTAAAAATTGATAAACTTGTTCCCGACAAAGGGCTTGGAAATGTTGCTTTTGATTTGAAGTTAAATGGTAAACACTCCGATATCATAAATAAGGGTAAGGTTGAGGGAGAGATTAATCTTTTTGAATACAACAATTACCAATACAACAATATTGCCATAAATGCTATGTATAACGATAAAGAGTACAATGGCTCGGTATCGTTAAACGATTCTAATATTGTTCTTAACCTTGATGGTATGATGAACTTATCAGAGAGAGACAAAGAGTTTGCTCTTAAAATAAAAGGCGACAGTATTAGACTAAATGATATTAACCTTACTAAGAGATACGAAAATTCTGTTCTGAATTTTGATATTGAGGCTAATTTTAAAGGAGATAGAATTGATAATGCCGATGGATTGATTGCTATAAACAGCTTGGAGTTCAAGAACAATGGCTTGGAATACAATATGAATGGAGCTTATATTGAGGCAAACAACTCTAACACACCTCAGTACATTGCTCTTGAATCGGAAATCATAGAGGGTCACATTACCGGTAATTATACTTTTAGTTCACTTAAAAACAGTGTTCTTGGGGTACTATCTGAGGTTATGCCTTCGTTTATTGACAAGGTTGAGGCAATAGAGAGTAATAATAGTTTTGAGTTTGAATTTGTTATTCCAGACACTGAGAATCTGACACGAACTTTGGAACTCCCATTTATGCTTAGTGATAAGAGTATTATTAATGGTTATTACAACGACTCTATTGGCAGATTCAGTATCGTTTCGGATATTCCTGCCTTTTCGATGGGTAAAATATTCTTAGAAAATAGTAACATTGGTATAGAGAAGTTTGGCGCTGCTGTTCAGGCCGGTATAAAATCTACTCATATTACACCTAAAGGAGCAGAGACAGATTGGGAGATTGATGCTGTTGCTTTGAATGATAGTTGTAGTGTTTATATTAATTGGGGCAATACTAAAAACAAAAAGGCTTTTAGTGGAGATTTCTCATCGACTGCTCACTTTATTTCGAGCGAAGACGGCAACATCATTGATATGGTTATTAAACCAACTTCATTTATTATTAGCGATAGTAGTTGGCACATTGCTCCTTCAACTATTCACGCTCAAGGCAAAGAGATTGCTATTCACGATTTTGAAATTTTCAGAAGTAATCAGCATCTTAAAGTAAATGGAGAGATTAGTACTGATAAGGAGAAGATGCTTAATGTAAGCCTTAAAGATATTGACCTCTCGTATATCTTTGATGTTCTTAATAGAAGACATATTGTTTTTGGCGGTAAGGCAACTGGTGATGTTAATATAAGCAATATTTATAGTGGCGGTATGCCCATTATGAACACTAAAGATCTGTTTGTAGAAGATTTCTCTTACAACTATTGCGTTTTTGGTGATTTAGATGTTGAGAGTAAATGGGATGACATTGAGAAAGCTATATGTTTTGATGGTAATGTATCGAAACCTAATATTGAAAAATCGGATGTTTTTGGCAAGGTTTTCCCCACTCGAGACTCATTATATTTCCATATTGACGCACACAAATTGGGTATAGATTTTATTCAACCCTTTACCGAAAAGATAATGTCGGGGGTTACAGGTATTGTTAGTGGAGAGGTTGAGTTGTATGGTAGATTTAAAGCCCTCAATGTTGTTGCTGATGCTTTTGCCGAAGATTTCAGTTTTGGCATAGACTATCTTAATACTCGATTCTTTATTACGGATAGCGTAAAGTTAGACACAAAAGGCGTATGGGCTAAGAATATTACTATTAGAGATAGCGAAGGTCATACAGGTAAAGTGAATATGGCTTTAGAACATACCAACTTCAAAAATATGAAGTACGATATTTCGATGTTTGATATGTCGAACTTTTTGGTATTCAACGTTACAGAGAAGATTAATCCTGTTTATTATGGAAAGGTTTTTGGAACTGGTGGTGGCAGGATATGGGGTAATGCCGACACTACTACCATTGACGTGAATATGATTACCAACCCAAACTCAAATTTTACTTTTGTTCTTAGGGATGAAGAAGAGGCCGGTGATTATAAATTTATTTCGTTTGTTGATAAGGATGCTATTGTATTAAAAGATGTTGAGGTTGTAACTGAACGTCCATGGGAGAGATACAGCAATATTCAAACCCCTGAAAGGAAACATAAACTTATTATAAATCTACAAATTGATGCTACTCGCGATGCTCTTATGAGAATGATTATTGACCCCAACACAAACGACCAAATTAATGCTTGGGGTGAAGGTGGCGTTAGAATTGCTTTTGAAACAGGACAAGACCTTAAGATATTTGGTAGTTATACTGCCGAAAAGGGAAGTTATAGCTTAAACCTGCAAGATATTATATCAAAAGACTTTATTGTTGATAATGGTAGCACTATTACATTTACTGGCGATCCTATGAAAGCAGACTTAAATATTAGTGCCCACTATAATGTTCAGGCAAACTTGCTTGATTTGGATGAGAGTTTTGCTCACGAAAAGGAACTCAACAGAACTACTGTTCCTGTTCACACTACATTGCTTTTAACAGGAAATTTAAAACAACCTGAATTTACATTTGATTTGCTGTTTCCTACTCTTTCGCAAAATATATCGCGAAGGGTTAAGACCATCATAAACTCTGATGATATGATGAACAGACAGGTACTTTATCTTCTTGCCTTGAACAAGTTTTATACTCCAGAGTATATGAGTGTGAGCGAGAGACGTGGCAACGAATTGGCTGCGGTGGCATCTTCGGCACTATCTTCGCAACTCAATAACATTTTAGGACAAATTAGCGATAAAATTAATATTGGTACTAATTTCAGAAGTGAAAAGGGAGACTTCTCTGATTTGGAGTTTGACCTGATGCTATCTTCTCAGTTACTTAATAACAGACTTATTTTTAATGGTAATTTAGGTTATCGCGACAAATCGGTTAGTAACAATAGTTTTATTGGTGACTTTGACTTAGAGTATCTTATAAATAAATCGGGTACTATCCGTCTTAAAGCATATAACCACTATAACGATAAGAACTACTATATTAAATCGGCATTAACTACTCAGGGTGTTGGATTGATGTTTAAAAAGGATTTTGATAATGCTAAAGAGATTTTTAAACGCAATCCAGATGATGTTGCATACGAAAAAGAGCAACGCGACAAACGCAAAAAACGTAGAGAGGGACGAAAAATAAAAAACACTAAGCCCGAAGAGGAGTCATTAGAGACTGAGATATATGAATAATAAAAATGGGGATTATAAGTTTATAATAATCCTAAAAAAACAGACTCAGCCTATACAAATTTGAATGGGATTATGATCCAGTTTACGCTTATATTTGAAAACAAGATTCAGATATAATGAAGGTCAGAATCCTTTTTTTCTCATTTACACAATCTATTGAACACTGCCTTGTATAAATAAATGGGGCTAATCAACATTTTTTCTGTGATAGCCCCATTGTTTTAAATTTATAATAAAGGTATTACTTCAAAGCATCAATATTTTGTTGGTTATCCAACGTTTTACCTTCAGATGTGTACATATATTTTATACGCTCTGCATAAGCCTTTTCAATTTTACCGCGTACCATCTTCATTGTACTGTTTATCATCTGATTTTGCTCTGTAAATGGCTCTGCTAATACTGCAAAGCATGAAGGTAACCAACGCTCAGGGAATTGTCCTTCAAACTCGCCTCCTTTTTTGAATTTGTTTACTGCTGCCTCAATTCTGCGTAGTGCTGCTTTGCGTCCCTCTTCGGTATCTAATGTTAATCCGTCTTCTGCTATACGGCGTTTTAATTGTTCTTTGTTGGGTACTATCAATGCTGTTGTATATGCCGATTGATTGTTATAGAGCATTACTTGATCGATATATGGTGAGTGTTCTACTAACGACTCCTCTATTCCCTCCGGACTATATTTCTCTCCGTCACTTGAGATTAATAGACTTTTGAAACGTCCTTTTACGTATAGCAACCCCTCTTTTGTCATATATCCAAGGTCACCAGTGTATAGGTAGCCATCGCGTACTGTTTCGGCTGTTGATTCCGGATTTTTCCAATATCCTGCCATTACGTTCTCACCTTTTACTACTATCTCGCCCATCTCGCCAAGTGGCAACTCTTTTCCTTCGCTATCGCATATCTTCAACTCTATTGGCTGTACTAGTTTTCCTGATGATCCAAAGCGATAAAGTTCTGGTCCGTTTGATGAGATTACCGGTGTTGCTTCTGATAGTCCGTATCCTTGGAACATAGGTATTCCTACTCCTACATAGAATTTTTGTAGATCTTTATCCAACAATGCTCCTCCTCCAATGAAGAAACGCAGGCTACCTCCAAAGTTTGCTCTTACTTTTGAGAAGATTATCTTATCTGCCAACGCTACTAATGGCTTTAATAGATAACGGAAGCCTTTGAAATCGAGATTGCTATCGCCATAGTAGATTTGTGTTACCTTCATTCCATATTTGAAGAGTTTCCATGTTAAGCGTCCTTTTGCTCTGATTCCTTGCTCAATATTCTTTTTGAATGTTTTTGCTAATGCCGGTACACTCAAAATAAAGTGAGGTTTTACCTCGCGTATGTTTAGTGGTATGTTCTTTAATGTCTCTAATGGATTGCGACCTACTTGTACTGTTGCTACGGTTGCTCCTTTGCTCATCATTATATAGAATCCTACTACATGGGCAAAACAGTGGTCAAGTGGTAGTATGATTAGTGTTCGCCACGTTTCATCTATTCCCACCAACGTTAATGCTTGTTCTACGTTTGCTGTGTAGTTACGATGTGTTAATACAACGCCTTTAGGATCGGCTGTTGTTCCACTGGTGTAGGTTATTGTTGCGTAATCATCGTTTTCTATTGAATTGGCAATGGTTTTAAACTCTTCAATGGTGTGGGTTGACAGATATTTATCTCCCATCTCCAACACCTCTTGTAGGGCTATCTCTTTTTCTTGATAATTATCTTGTGCATCAAATACTATTACTTTTTCTACTTGGGGTAGTTGGTCTATTATCTGACGTACTTTTTTGAGTTGATTTCCCGACACCATTATATATTTTACATCGCCATGTATTAAACGGAATAGCAGGTCGTTGCTCTCCTCTAACTTTATTGATAATGGTACGTTGATTGCTCCTGCATAGAACATTGCCAACTCTCCTATTATCCACAAATTGCGACCTTCACTCAATAAAGCCATAGTGTCGCCTTTCTTAACGCCTAACGCTTGAAGTCCTGCTCCTAATTGATATACTTGGTCTTTTACTTGTGAATATGTTGTGGGAGCAAACTCTTTTCCTGTTTTCTCTAATAAAAATGTATTGTTCGGGTATAGTTTTACCGACTCCTCGAACAAATCAACTAATGTTCTCTTTATCATCTTTTTTTTAAAATTAAAGGGAGGTTATGCCTCCCTATTATATTAGTATTCTATTGTGCTATATATAAATCTTATATCTATATTTTTTGAATCAATCTGTGCAAATTTTGGTGCTTGTAAGTATGGATATACTGTTGTTATCTCTCCTTCGGTGTCGGTTGATACTCCTACCGGGACCAATATCATTTGTGAATCGGTACGATATTCATCTTGTTCACCGTTATTGGGATTGTTCTTTATTATATTTGTTATATAAGATTGTATGTTTCCAAAATCGTATGAACGTGTTGCCGAACTATATGTTGCTATAAAGAAGTTTGTTCTGTCGGGTAACATCCTGTCATAAAAGAAGATGTTTGGTGTTACACGCTTCGTCTTATTATCTACATATATGTTTCCATCAACACGCATTAACAGCAAATAAGGTGGTGGGGTTATCTCGTATGCATTATCTTCAGTAAAATATACCGGTATTTTTAGTGTTACCGAGTTTAATAATCCCATTACTCCCGGTTGTGTTGTTGTCTCTTTAAATTTCTTTATTATATCGTTAACCGGTAATGTTATTCTTACATTATATCCTAAGGGTGTTGTTAATATAGGATTTGAGTTATTTGCTAATTGCGTTACCTCATTTGCCCAATCAACACTCATATGGTTTACTGATTCTACTTCGTTTGTTGATACAAAGATTGGTGTTGTTTTCTTTATCTCCTTTTTTACGCCATTAACCTCTGCAACCTCTCCATGCACATTATATACATAACTTCTGTGGTATATATCAACCGTAGTTGTATATACTCGCACTATGGCTCCTCCTCCATAATTGTTTGTTATATATAAACCGGGCAGGTAGCTTGTTAGTTGTTCATCAGTAGGATACTCTTTAAAGCTTTTGTATAGTTTAAAGAAGTCTTCTGCCCACTCCTTTGATGTTAGTCCATCACGCGAAATGGGAACTATTACAGTTACTGTATCGGCTGTTACATTTGAAGGTGTTGATGTATATACCTTTTCTCCTAACTTTATTTTAAAATCACAGAAATCTGCTGGATTTACATTGGTATATACTGTATCTGATTTTTGTGAACTTAATGTTTTACTTAATTGATATGCAGCAACTTGCATTGGTGCTCTGTCATCTCCTGTTGTTTGATTTACCAAAAATTTTATTGTTATGGCCATAGAGTCCAACATTCCAGTCTTTACCAAATTGGTATCAAATGCTGCTATGTATCTTAACTCCGTAAGGTAGTCACTCTTTACCTCGCCAAATTTGGGAATCTTTATATCTCCCAACATATGGTATTGAGCCCTGTTTACTGCATAATTTACAAGGGTGGAATATAAAGAATCCGATTCCGCTGTGAAACACAACGATGAATCGGAATGTATCTCTACTTCTGTATAGTCTAAAGATGCTCCTATCTCATCATTATTATCGTAACACGATGTTACAGAAAGAACAATGAGTAACAAAAATAGATATAACGTATTTCTCATAATTTATTTTTTAGAGAGAGATTTTTTCATACAAATTGATATACTCCTCTATCATATCTTCTTTTTGATATGGCAGATAGACTTTATCTAAACTTGCTGCATACTCTCCTATTGATGTATCTGAATCTTCAGTTGCCGACGCTACTGCATCAGAAAATTTGGTGGCTAACTTCAATACTTCGTTATGTGTAAACTCTGTATTTGCATCAACTCCTAAATCAGAAATATCTATGCCATCCATCGACAATTTTTCTACCAAACTGCTACTCCATGGAGTTGTAAACTCATTTGCATAATCAGAATATACTATTTTAGTATCACGAAATATTGGATCGTCGCTATAATTCTTCTTTAAGTACAATGGAGTTAGTGCGGTTAAACTTCCGTGACAGTGAATTACATCAGGAACCCATCCCATTTTACGTACAGTCTCGATAACTCCTCTTGCCATAAATATTGCACGTTCATCGTTATCGGTATACTCTTTTCCTTCTTTGTCTGCCATTACTCCTCTTTGCAAAAAATAATCTTCATTAACTAAGAAGAATACTTGAATTCGGGTTGAGGGCATTGAGGCTACTTTTATTATTAGTGGATGATCTGTATCGTCAATTATAATGTTTACTCCGGACAATCGTTGTACTTCGTGTAATTGATTTCGGCGTTCGTTAACAACCCCATAACGAGGCATAAAAGTACGAGGCTCGCACCCCTTCTCTTGCAACTTTAATAACAAATTGCGAGTTTGCTCTGACATCTCAGACGATGGCAAATAGGGACATACTTCTTGTGCTACGATTAGTACTCTTTTTTTCTCCATTATGCTGCTTATTTTTATATTTTCTGCTCTTTATTTTTTTACGTTGCAAAGATAATACTTTTTTTTGGCGAAATCAGCAAATTTAGGAACGTTTTATTTTTAAAATTGTTTAATTTTTTGTTGGATTTAGGGCTTTGTTCGCTTTATTAATCGTTTTTTTTACTATTTTGATGGATTGTGGTTAATATTTTAGTTGATAAATTATTTTTAATGTTTTTATTTGCTTAATTTTGCACCGATTTTTAATGATAGTTGCAATGAAAGTTATTGCTAAAATAGATGAACTTAAAAAGGTTATTTCGGAGTATAGAAACAACGGGAAGAGTATTGGTCTTGTACCTACAATGGGAGCCCTTCATGATGGGCATATTTCGTTAGTTAAAAGATGCTTGCAAGATAATGAGTGTTGTGTTGTTTCTATCTTTGTAAATCCTACTCAGTTTAACGATAAAAATGATTTAAAGCACTACCCAAGAACACCAAAAGAGGATTGCGAACTTCTTGAAAGTGTTGGATGTACAATAGTTTTTACTCCTGAAGTTGAAGAGATGTATCCCGAAGAGGATACTCGCATATTTGATTTAGGCAGCGTTGCTAATGTTATGGAGGGTAAATTCCGCCCCGGACACTTTAATGGTGTTGCTCAAATTGTTAGCAAATTGTTTTATGCTGTTGAACCCGATAAAGCATACTTTGGAGAAAAAGATTTTCAACAAATTGCTGTTATTCGTGCTATGGAACGAATAATAAATACCGGCGTTGAAATTATTGATGTTCCCATTGTTAGAGAAAATGATGGTTTAGCAATGAGTAGCAGAAATCGTAGGCTGACTGAAACTCAAAGAAAAAATGCTCCAAAAATATGGGAAACTCTCTCTAAAAGTTATACCTTTGCACAGAGTCATAGTGTTGAAGAGACTATCAATTTCGTTGTTGACTCATTAAATAGTATTCCTGAATTTAAAGTTGAATATTACGAGATTGTTAACGCTGAGAGTTTGCAACCTATAACTAATTGGGAAAGCAATGTTAGAGCCGTTGGTTGTATCGCTGTTTTCTGTGGAGAGATAAGACTTATTGATAATATCAGTTATTGTGTAAAATAGATAGGGATGTTAGTAGAAATTCTTAAATCTAAAATTCATCGTGCTACCGTAACAGAGGCTAATTTAAATTATATTGGTAGCATTACCATTGACGAAGCATTAATGAATGCTGCCGGAATTATGGAGAATGAGCGTGTTCATATAGTAAACAACAATAATGGTGCAAGATTCTCAACTTACGTTATTAAAGGTGAAAAGAACTCGGGTGTTGTTTGTTTAAATGGTGCTGCTGCTCGTCTTGTTCAACCCGGCGACATAGTTATTATTATGGCATACGCTATGATGGACGAAAAAGAGGCTTTGGAGTTTAAACCTAAAGTTATTTTTCCTGAGGCAAAAACAAATAAAATATAATATTGTGTAATTGTCTATTTTTACACATACAGAAAGGGGCAAAACCCTTTTTGTTATTTTATGATTATTAACGATTTATAATTTAACAGATTAATATATGTTTGAAAATTTAAGTGAACGCTTAGAGAGATCTTTTAAGATTTTAAAAGGTGAAGGAAAAATTACCGAAATTAATGTAGCCGAAACATTAAAAGATGTTCGTAAAGCCCTATTGGATGCTGACGTTAACTATAAAGTAGCAAAACAATTTACAGATAAGGTTAAAGAGAAAGCACTTGGTATGAATGTGCTTACTGCGGTAAAACCTGGTCAATTAATGGTTAAGTTGGTTCATGATGAACTTGCTGAACTTATGGGTGGTACTGCAGCAGAGTTTAATATCTCGGGTAATCCCGCTGTTATTCTTATGGCAGGTCTTCAAGGTTCGGGTAAAACTACTTTCTCGGGCAAACTTGCCAATATGCTTAAAAACAAAAAGGGTAAAAACCCTTTATTGGTTGCTTGTGACGTATATCGTCCTGCTGCTATTGATCAACTTAAAGTTTTAGGAGACCAAATTGGTATTCCTGTATATAGCGAAATTGAAAGCAAAAATCCTGTATCTATTGCTCAAAATGCTATTGCCCAAGCAAAACGTAATAATAACGACGTTGTTATTGTGGATACTGCTGGACGTTTGGCAGTTGATGAGGAGATGATGAACGAGATTGAAGCTATTAAAAATGGTATCAATCCTAACGAGATATTGTTTGTTGTTGACTCAATGACAGGACAAGATGCAGTTAATACTGCTAAAGAGTTTAATGATAGACTTGACTTCTCTGGTGTTGTTCTTACAAAGCTTGACGGTGATACTCGCGGTGGTGCTGCCCTATCAATCAGAACTGTTGTAAACAAGCCTATTAAGTTTGTTGGTACAGGAGAGAAGATGGAAGCGTTAGATATTTTCCATCCTGAACGTATGGCTGACCGTATTTTGGGAATGGGAGATATCGTTTCGTTTGTTGAGAGAGCTCAAGAACAATACGATGAAGAAGAGGCTCGCCGACTTCAAAAGAAAATAGCCAAGAATCAATTTGATTTTAATGACTTCCTTTCTCAAATACAACAAATCAAAAAGATGGGTAATCTTAAAGATCTTGCTTCAATGATACCCGGTGTTGGAAAGGCTATTAAAGATGTTGATATTAAAGATGATGCATTTAAAGGAATAGAGGCCATAATTGGTTCTATGACTCCTAAAGAGAGAAGCAATCCTGACCTGATCAATAGCAGCAGAAGACAAAGAATTGCTAAAGGTAGTGGCGTTCCTATTCAAGAGGTCAACCGTATTCTTAAGCAGTTTGAAACTACTCGCAAAATGATGCACAAGATTAGCAAAAACCCTATGCAAGCAATGCGTAACATTAAAAAAAGAAGATAACAATGCAACTTATTGATGGAAAGGCTGTTGCAGCCGAGATAAAAAAAGAGATAGCAAAAGAGGTTGAGGAAATTGTTAATGCTGGTGGTAAAACTCCTCATCTTGCAGCCATTCTTGTAGGACACGATGGCGGTAGCGAAACTTATGTTGCCCACAAAGTTAAGGCTTGTGGAGAGTGCGGTTTTAAATCAACTCTTATTCGCTTTGAGGACGATATTACAGAAGAACAACTTCTTCAAGAGGTTGAGCGTCTAAATAATGATGACGATGTTGATGGTTTTATTGTTCAACTTCCATTACCTAAACATATATCAGAACAACGCGTTATTGAGGCTATTGACTACCGCAAGGACGTTGATGGTTTCCACCCTATAAATGTTGGTAGAATGTCAATTGGTCTTCCCTGTTTTGTATCTGCTACTCCCGCAGGTATAATGGAGTTACTAAAACGATATAACATAAAGACTCAAGGTAAGAACTGCGTTGTTTTAGGTAGAAGTAATATTGTTGGTAAACCAGTAGCAACTCTAATGATGCAAAAAGGTTATCCCGGAGATGCAACTGTTACAGTTTGCCATAGTAGATCAGAAAACCTTAAAGAGATTTGCAAAAATGCTGATATTATTATTGCCGCTCTTGGTTCTCCTGAGTTTGTTACTGCCGATATGGTTAAAGAGGGTGCTGTAATTGTTGATGTTGGTACAACACGCGTTCCTTCAGATAAAACCAAATCAGGATTTAAACTTACCGGTGATGTTAAGTTTGATGAGGTTGCAGATAAATGTTCTTATATAACTCCTGTTCCGGGTGGTGTTGGTCCTATGACAATAGTTTCATTAATGCGAAACACTCTGCTTGCAGGAAAGAAATGTATATACTAATAGTTTTACAAAACAATATTATGATGAACGCCAAAGTTTCTTTGGCGTTCATTCTTTTTAAGAATTTTTATTTTGGCAGTTTATTTATATAAACTACCTTTGTTTTTATGAATAGACTCATATTATACCTATCTTTTATTGCCTGTTTTGCAACAACATCACATATAAATGCACAAACAATATCGTTGCTTTTTGCTGGTGATGCTATGCAACATGAGGCTCAACTCAAAGATGCTGTCAATAGTAATGGCTCATTCTTTTATGACAATAACTTTGAACTAATAAAAGATGAGATTACCTCAGCTGACATTGCTGTGGTAAACTTTGAAACTACTCTTGGTAACCCACCTTACAGAGGCTATCCTACATTCTGCTCTCCCGATGAGTTTGCCATAGCACTAAAGGATTGTGGTTTTGACATTTTTCTAACAGCAAATAACCACTGCTTAGACAAAGGTAGTAATGGTGTATTTAGAACTATTAATGTTCTTGACTCGCTTAATATTAAACATTTGGGTACATATAAAAGCGACTACGAGCGTAATATCAAATATCCAATGATTATTAGAAAGGGAGATGTAAAAATAGGTATGCTAAACTATACATACGGCACTAATGGTATTACAGCAAAACAGGGCGCTGTGGTTGATTATATTGATACTACTCTTATTAAACGTGATATTGCATTCTGTAACATAAAAGGAGCGGATATTATTATTGCAAATGTTCATTGGGGAGATGAGTATCAACTTAATCAGAATATACATCAAAAGAGATTAGCTGATTGGCTACACAAGAACGGTGTTAGAATTATTATCGGTTCACACCCTCACGTTATTCAACCAATAGAAAGCGTTACTGATAGTTGTGGCAATATTAAATATCTAACAGTTTATTCATTAGGTAACTTTATCTCAAATATGAGAACAAAGATGACAAAGGGAGCTATCATATTTCGTCTTAATCTCGTAAAAGAGAATGACTCTATAAAAATAGTAAATCCGAGATATGCTAAAATATTTACGCAACGCCCTGATATTGTAAAAAATGAACCTTATAAGATATTACCTTGCGATAGTATATATATAAATAACTGTGTAGCAACACCCAAACTTAAAGAGGAGATGTTGATATTTAATAAAGAAACGGATAGAGTATTCAAAAAGCATAACAAAGGTGAAATAAACGAATATTTTTTCTCTAAAAATGCGTTAGATTCTTGCATAAACGAAAAATAAGCATTACCTTTGCAACGCAAAACAAATGGTGAGTGTAGCTCAGTTGGTTAGAGCGTCGGATTGTGGTTCCGAAGGTCGTGGGTTCGAGCCCCATTATTCACCCTTAAAGCTGTACTTTCGTACAGCTTTTTTTATTGTAGATGTGGCTCTCTCTGAGAAGTTATCTCACAAACCAGAAAGGTCGGCACACACAAACAAGTTGTGTTACTGCCTCCGTTTGTTTCGATCAATTTTTACTCCGTAAAAAAGTCGAGCCCCATTATTCACCCTGAAAGCTGTACTTTTGTACAGCTTTTTTTTATATCTTACCCCCTACTCCTCTTCAGTAGAGAGGGCGAAATAGCCTTAATTCATTTTATCAATATTACGTTTTATAAAATCTGTTTGACAAATATTATTCTATGTTATATATTTGCAATAGAAAATTAAACAAACATATTATTAACAAAAAAAGATAAAAATTATGGAAACAAAAAATTTGGATAACAGAAATTACATGCCTCGCATAGGTGATATTGCTCCATCGTTTAGTGCGTTAACTACACAAGGAGAGATTAACTTCCCAGAAGACTATAAAGGTAAATGGAAAATACTCTTTAGCCACCCCGCTGATTTTACTCCAGTATGTACTTCGGAGTTTATGACCTTTGCAAGTATGGCAGAGGAGTTTGAAGCTCTCAATACTCAACTTGTAGGACTCTCTGTAGATGGTATACATAGTCATATTGCATGGTTAAGAACTATCAAAGAGAAGATTGATTGGAAAGGAATGAAGGGTATGGAGGTTAAATTTCCTCTTATAGTAGATATCTCAATGAAGGTTGCATCGCTATATGGAATGATTCAACCTGGAGAGAGTGAGACTTCAGCAGTCAGAGCGGTATTCTTTATAGACCCACAAGATAAAATTCGTACAATTATGTACTACCCCCTTGCTCTTGGAAGGAACTTTGATGAGATTAAACGTGTAATAATTGCTCTACAAACTGCTGATAATTTTAGCGTTGCTCTACCCGCTGATTGGCGTCCAGGAGAAGAGGTTATTGTTCCCCCTGCTGGTTCGTGCGGAGTTGCAAAAGAGAGAATGGATGGAGAAGACAACACACTCCATTGTTACGATTGGTTCTTCTGTACAAAGAAAATATCAAAAGAAGAAGTTGAAAGCAGATTAGGAAAGTAGTTATTAATTTACTAATAACTTATTCTGTATATTAGCAAAAACCGATAGAGTAACTCTATCGGTTTTTTTATAAAAGGCTTTATTTGTATAAGAAGATAAAAGGAATGAAAAATTTATTTTTTTCTCACTGTAGTTACATTGTTTGTTTATACACCATTGCTGCTATTAGACTAATACCCTTTTAGACCTTAAAGGCCTTTAAGGTTATAAAAGGGCATAAAGGCATTAAAGGGGTAATATTCCCCTGCTTTGGGGAGAGGAGTTTAACTATTTTAGCAATTTGACCAATCAGGCCAATTTGTCCAATACCTTTTAGGCCTTTTGGGCTTTAATGGCCTTTAAGGCTTTAAATGGCCTTAAAGTACTTTAGTTTTATAAACAAAAAAAAGAGAGAAGTCTTTGTAACTTCTCTCTTTCCCTAAGGGGCGGCTACCTACTCTCCCACTTGCGCAGTACCATCGGCGTAGTCAGGTTTAACTTCTCTGTTCGGGATGGGAAGAGGTGGAGCCCTGACGCTATAGCCACCTAAATTTCTTTAGACATAATGTTCGCATTGTTTTTCAAGAACTTTTAAACGGCAAGATAAAGTATCTCGCTTACCTCTAACGGCGCAAAAGTTTCGGGCAATTAGTTTCGCTCGGCTATGACATTACTGCCTTTACACCTGCGACCTATCTACGTCATAGTCTTTGACGACCCTCAAGGAAAACTTATCTTGAAGTTGGCTTCGTACTTAGATGCTTTCAGCACTTATCCTTTCCAGACTTAGCTACTCAGCAGTGCACCTGACGATACAACTGATACACCAGCGGTCTGTCCAACACGGTCCTCTCGTACTAGTGTCAGATCTCCTCAATTTTCCTACGCCCACAACAGATAGGGAC
>JAFXDI010000014.1 GCA_017521245.1 Bacteroidales bacterium | reverse complement strand
ACCTTAGTTGTTAGCAAGAAAGACTCTAACATCTATTTATCATTCATTATTTTTCGGACGTACCATGGTACGTCCCTACATTAAGACGTTTATAATCAGATAAGCTGATGTGCAAAACTCTGCAACCATACAAGTAGGGACACACCATGCATACAAGGTATTTGTGAAACAAATAGGATTAACTGAATGTTAATCCGACCGCAGTATGGGGGAGCATAACTCCTATGCGACGGAGTTGTGTCCGTCAAAAAAAATGCTCTCTCCGCAGTTGTTAGTTTTTGGTTGTACGGTGCTACCCACGCACCTTAGTTGTTAGTTTAAACGGAGTTGCTCTTTAAGTGTGTAACTCCGTTGCTTCTATTGGGCTAATAATACTAATAGCTGATAACCAACAACAAAAAACTTTCTATATAAATATTTTTTTGTTTAATTAAATTAACAATGATTTTGAATATCCAAAACATATTAATAATTTTGCAGTGATGAAGTAGATCTTCATGACATTGATATATTTATAGCGTTTTGCTATTGTCATTTGCTCTAAAAAACTACCACCTTTTAGAAAGCATACAAAGACAATAGGCACTTAACGCCTACGCCTTGCGTGGGTTGTGCTTATCTTGTATGCGGGTATGTGGTAGTACCTTTAGAGCGTGATAGCCAACCCACGCTTTCTTTGTTTAGTTATGCGTGAGGTTTAATGCTGTTAAATTAACTTTATGTATAACTAAATTTTTATTTTTATGAAACTAAATTACCTTAAAACACTATTTGTAGCAATATTGGTAATATTTGCTACAACAACGAATGCCGAAACTTATAGTGGCACATGCGGTGATAACGTAAATTGGAGCCTTGACACTGAAACCTGGCTTTTGAGAATTACAGGTACGGGAGAGATGAAAAGTAGTCCATGGGATTCATATAAAAACGACATAAAATCAGTTGAAATAGAAGAGGGTGTTACTTCTATTGGAGATAATGCTTTCTTGGGTTGCGAATTAACATCTGTAACCATCCCTAATAGCGTTACTTTTATTGGAAATTCGGCTTTCGAGGGTTGTTCAGGGCTAACTTCAATTACCATACCTAATAGCGTTACTTTTATTGGAGATTATGCTTTCAGTAGTTGTTCAAGGCTAACTTCAATTACCATACCTAATAGCGTTACTTCTATTGGTGATTATACTTTCAACAGTTGTTTAGGGCTAACTTCAATTACCATACCTAATAGCGTTACTTCTATTGGTGATTATACTTTCAACAGGTGTTTAGGGCTAACTTCGGTTACCATCCCTAATAGCGTTACTTCTATTGGTGATTATACTTTCAACAGGTGTTTAGGGCTAACTTCGGTTACCATCCCTAATAGCGTTACTTCTATTGGAGATTATGCTTTCTTGGGTTGCAAATTAACATCTGTAACCATCCCTAATAGCGTTACTTCTATTGGAAATCATGCTTTCAGTAGGTGTTCAAGGCTAACTTCGGTTACCATTGGTAGTGGAGTTGAAGATATTGGGGAAGAGGCTTTTTACAATTGTAGAAGTTTAAGTTCTATCTATTCTTTAGCAGAATATCCTCCTTTTATATACTCTAACACATTTAACAATGTAGATAAAACAATTCCTGTATATATTCCAAAAGGGACAAGAGAGGATTATGAGTTTGAGTGGAGTGACTTTACCAATTTTATTGAGAGCGATTTTACAGGTATAGAGGATAGCAATATTTCTGCAACAGAGATAAAGGTTATTGCAGGTAATGGTATTGATATTTGCAATTACTATGGCAAGTTGCAAGTTATTAACCTTGCAGGACAAGTTCTTAAAGATACTTATGTTAACGGCTCTGCTCAAATTACATTACCTAAAGGTGCTTATATTATTGTTACCGAGAATAAATCTCAAAAGGTAGTTTTATAGTTGTCAGCTAAGATGACTATGGTTACTAAGATGACTATGGTTACTATGATTTAATTAGAAAGCAAGTGCCTCAATTAGAGCAATTGGTTTTATTTGACTAATATAACAAAAAAACGATGTGTCATTCGGCACATCGTTTTTGCTATATTGAGTTATTGGAGAATATTACATCATTCCACCCATACCTCCCATTCCACCCATTGGGGCTCCCATAGGTGCAGGGTTCTCTTCTTTCTTCTCTGCTATTACACACTCTGTTGTTAAGAACATTCCTGCTATTGAAGCTGCGTTCTCTAATGCTACGCGTGATACTTTTGCTGGATCAATTACTCCTGCTGCAAAGAAGTTCTCGTATGTGTTTGTACGTGCATTGTAGCCGTAATCATCTTTTCCGTCTTTTACGTTTTGTACTATTACGGCTCCTTCAAGTCCTGCATTTGCTACAATTTGACGTAGTGGCTCTTCTATTGCACGTTTTACAATATCGATACCTGTTTGCTCATCATCGTTGTCGCCTTTTAAGTTATCGATTGATGCTATTGCACGGATATATGCTACTCCTCCTCCGGGAACTATACCCTCGGCAATTGCTGCACGTGTTGAGCATAGTGCATCGTCAACGCGGTCTTTCTTCTCTTTCATCTCTATTTCAGAGGGTGCTCCTATGTAAAGTACTGCTACTCCTCCTGCAAGTTTTGCAAGACGCTCTTGAAGTTTTTCACGATCGTAATCTGATGTTGTTTTCTCGATTTGTGCTTTTATTTGTGCTACGCGTGCTGCTATTGCATCTTTGTTGCCTGAGCCGTTTACTATTGTTGTGTTGTCTTTGTTTACGGTTATCTTTTCGGCTGTTCCAAGCATATCGATTGTTGCTTTCTCTAATTGCAAGCCTTTCTCTTCTGATATTACAATTCCGCCTGTTAGGATTGCAATATCTTCTAACATCTCTTTGCGGCGGTCACCAAATCCGGGTGCTTTTACTGCACATATTTTCAATGAGCCACGAAGACGGTTTACTACAAGTGTTGCAAGCGCCTCGCTATCTACATCCTCTGCAATAATTAATAGTGGACGTCCTGATTGTGCTGTTGCCTCAAGGATTGGCAACATATCTTTTAATGATGATATTTTTTTGTCAAATATCAAGATGAATGGACGCTCCATTTCGCACTCCATACTCTCTGTATTGGTAATGAAGTAAGGTGAGATGTATCCACGATCGAATTGCATTCCCTCTACAACCTCTACTGTTGTATCTGTTCCTTTTGCCTCCTCTACTGTGATTACTCCCTCTTTTTTTACTTTCTTCATAGCCTCTGCTATAAGTTTACCAATCTCTTCGTCGTTGTTAGCAGAAATACGTGCTACTGACTCAATTTTTGAGAAGTCATCACCTACTTCTTGGCTTTGTGCTTTGATGCTCTCAACTACTTTTGCAACAGCTTTGTCGATACCGCGTTTCAAATCCATTGGATTTGCTCCTGCTGTAACGTTCTTTAAACCTACGTTTACGATTGCTTGTGCAAGTACTGTTGCTGTTGTTGTTCCGTCTCCTGCATCATCGCCTGTTTTTGATGCTACCTCACGAACAAGTTGAGCTCCCATATTTTGGAATTTGTCTTCTAACTCAACCTCTTTTGCTACTGACACTCCGTCTTTTGTAATGTGTGGCGCACCAAATTTTTTCTCAATGATTACATTGCGACCTTTGGGACCAAGTGTTACTTTTACTGCATCTGCTAAAGCATCAACTCCTTTTTTTAACTCTTCACGAGCATCTATGTTGAATTTAATATCTTTTGCCATAACTTTATTGTATTAGATTAGATTTAATTTATAAACTATTATTTTATGATTGCAAGTATATCTGATTGACGCATTATTAGGTATTTTACTCCGTCAAACTCTACTTCTGTTCCTGAGTATTTGCCATATAATACATTATCGCCTTGTTTTACAACCATCTCTTCATCTTTTGTTCCGTTACCTGTTGCAATAACTTCGCCTTGAAGTGGTTTCTCTTTTGCTGAATCTGGAATTATAATTCCGCTTACTGTTTTCTCTTGTACAGGTGCTGGTTTTACCAATACTCTGTCTGCTAATGGTTTAATCTCCATAATTTCATATTTTTTAATGTTAATATATATCTTTAATTACAAAGGTTTGTTCTCCTTTGTTAATATAACAACCAATTTTGTGCCAAACTTTTTATATGGGTTTATATTCATTAAAAAGTGACAAAAAGGCAGAATAACGCAACCTTGCAACTGACAAGATTGCGTTTATTTATAACAATTATACCTTATGGTTGGTTGAAGAAAAAAGGATAGAGAAAAATCTCTACCCTTCTTTTGTTTATAGGCTATCGCCAAAATCTTCGCGGAATTTAGCCGCAAGTTTTTCTTGCCAATCGCCTATTGGTGTTAGTTTTCCGAAGAAGAAGCGTAGCACATCAGGCTCTTCTACCCACTTCAAACCTCCTATTAAGTGACGGTTGTCGTATAGCCATTTTACACGGTCAGCACAATATTTAATTTGTGATAGTGTAAACACGCGACGTGGACATGCCAAACGTACCAACTCCATCTCTGCAAAGTTTTCGCTTCCATCAGGGTTACGTTGCTCTGATAATGATCCTCGCTCCATACCTCGAATACCGCCTGCTATGTATAGTGCTGTTGCTAATGCTCCTGCCGGATATTGGCTTTGTGGTATATGTTTTAAGAACTCCATTGCATTGATGTGGGCTCCTAATCCTCCTGCCGGCAATATCATTGGTACTCCGTAATCGTTCAACTCTTTTACAAGGTATTCTATAAAGATTGGTCCTTGATTGATGATCTCCTCATCAAGTGTCTCTAACAATCCTACTGCCATTGCCTCCATTGAACGCACCTCCATACCTCCGTATGTTAGAAATCCTTCGTATAGAGGTATGTACTCTTTCATCTTCAAAATCAACTTCTCGTTGTTTGATACAATTGCACCACCACGTGCAAATCCTAATTTACGACTTGAGAAATAGATTAAATCCATCTTTTCGCAAAGGGTACGCATAATCTCTTTGATAGTCATATTTTTGCATGCCTCCTCACGAGTCTTTATGAAGTATAGGTTATCTTGTAGTAACGAAGCATCTAATACGCTCAATATACCGTTTTTCTTACATACCTCTGCTACTTGTAACATATTTTCTAATGAAAGAGGTTGTCCTCCTACAAGATTTGTTCCTGCCTCGATACGTACAAATGGTACGTGATCTGCTCCTACCTCTTCAATTAATTTCTCTAATGCCGGTATATCAAAGTTTCCTTTGAATGGGTTATCACTTTGTGGTAGTAATCCCTCGGGACGTATTAACTCAACTACTGATCCTCCTTTACGTGTAATGTGTGCTTTTGTTGTTGTAAAGTGGAAGTTCATTGGAACAACATCTCCTTGTTTTACGAATGTTTCGGCAAGAATGTTCTCACATGCACGTCCTTGGTGTGCTGGTAAGAAATATTCTGTCCCGAATACCTCTTTTATTACTTTCAATAAGCGGTTACATGTTTCAGAGCCTGCGTATGAGTCGTCGGCTTGCATCATTGCGGCAACTTGATTGTCGGACATTGCATTAACTCCTGAGTCGGTAAGCATATCCATAAATACATCGCGATTTTGCAAAAGGAATGTATTATTTCCTGCCTCTGCCAATTTTTTCACACGCTCTTCAACTGCGGGAAGATATAGTTTTTGTACAACACGTACCTTGTGCATTTCCAAAGGTACTTGCTCTTCTGATTTGTAAAATTTTACTGTTGCCATTGCCTTTATAAATTATATTTTTTCTTGATTTATTATTTAATGGGTTGCAAATTTAAACTAAATTGTTAAATCTGAAAACTTTTTGCTATAAAAAAAGAAGCATTCCATTAAGAAATGCTTCAGTTACTTATTATCTCGGACTTTATTATTAATAATGAATTAGCCAAAACTCTTTTTTGCGTTGGTCGATACACCTTGAAATAGATAATTTTGATTTATTTGTTTCATCTTCGGGTGTAATATCTTTTGAGACTGATATAAATGTTGGTATAAATTTATACTCAAATACTGAGAATCGGTGAGATTGACCATCTGCATCAACTTTCTTGTTTATATCTATTTGTACTCCTAACTTTTTCTCAAATTGTTCAAGTGGTGTTGTCTCAATATAATTAATTCCGTATCTCTTCTTTTTCTTAAACGTTTCTTTATATAGATATTCATATTCAAATAAAAAGTGAATATATGCTGTTGAATAACCTGAGGCTTTTACTGCTCTAAGATATTGTATTTTTCCATTTAAATACGATGCCAAAGATGTACGTTTATAAGATAGAGGTTTGTTTTTTAAACGCCACTCGTAATATCGTTGTTCTGCGACACTATACCCATAACGTTTCCAAATGTATAAGAGATTTCGTATTTGGTTAATATAACTACGATCTACATTTGTTTCTGTATTTACTTTTATTCCTGTTACAAGTTGTCTCTGTCCTCGTTTCTGAAGTCGTGTTTTATTTTCATTTATCTTAAATCCTTGCTTTTCTATTATACTTTTTAGTTTTTTGCAAAACTCTCCATCTTGGTGATATACATTGTGATATGAACTAAAGGTTATATCATCGGCATACCTACTATAACTGAGTCCGAATTTTTCGGCTAATCGTGATAGTTTTCTATCTAATTTGTCACATATAATATTTGTTAGAATTGGAGATAGCGGAGAACCTTGAGGCAAAACTGCATCTCCCTCATCTGTCCTAATTGATGCTAATCCTGCTATAATAATTGCTATTTGGCGAGGAAAACAGAATGGGGATAATTGCAATCTTTTAGCTATTCGTAAATAATCTATTGAGGGGAAAAAATCTTTTAAATCAATATTATATACATAATTTTTACCAACATGACTTAATGCATTTGTTACAACAGATTTTCCTCTTACAAATCCCATAGTATATTCCGATGGCTCATATACTGTATTTAATATCTCATTCAGAGTTCTTAAGATTACTTTATAATTTGCATTACGTGGTGCATGAATCTCTCTTAACTCTCCCGATTTTTTTGGTATGGAAAATTTTCGATATCTTCGATATGTATTATTGGGATCTGAATAATATTCTAACTGCTTTATTGTTACCGGAGAGAATTTCTTTTGTAATCCTACCTCAACAAATTTTATCTCTTTTATACGATTAATCAGCCTCAACAAGTCTGATTTTGTTCGCAGTTTCTTTACACTACTTACTATATCTATTTCCATTTGCTTGATTTTTTATTGAGAAAAATCTTTGGGGTAATTTAAGATGTATTTCTAAACAGAAACCATTTATGGTTTCTCATAATCCATCTTTTTAAAGATGGATTTATAGTAAAGTTTTATTTAATAAAACCATCAACCCAACAGAAGGATTTCGCAGAAAGAACTTCTGTTGAGCAGTTCGCATAAATTGCGAACTTTTACTAATTATACGTTGCTATCTTTTTTGGGAAAGATATTCCGCGAATACGCAGAACGGTAGTCAAAAAGTTTTCTTAAATTACTCCCAAAGAGTAGTTCTGCAAATATATATAATTTTTTATATTACCTACAAATTATTAAAAAAAAAATTTTTTTATATTTCATTCTTTGTTTGTATTTTTGAACAAACATACTACAACAACGAATTGATGCACGAGAATATTCACGACATACTTAAAAGATATTGGGGTTACGACTCTTTTCGCTCTCTTCAAGAGGATATTATAAACTCTGTTTTGGAGGGTAAAGACACCTTAGGTCTTATGCCCACAGGTGGCGGAAAGTCTGTTACCTTTCAGGTTCCTGCTTTAGCAATGGAGGGCACTGCTATTGTTGTTACTCCGCTTATTTCGTTAATGAAAGACCAAGTGGATCATTTACGTGATTTACATATTAAAGCGACTTATGTTCATTCAGGAATGAGCAGAAGAGAGACAAATATCGCTCTTGAAAACTGCATATTTGGTAATTATAAATTCTTGTATGTTTCGCCCGAGCGTTTGAGTAGCGAATTGTTCTTGGAAAAGTTCCGACAAATGGATATCTCTATGATTGTTGTTGATGAGGCTCATTGTATTTCGCAATGGGGTTACGACTTTAGACCAGCTTACGTTAATATTGCTGAGATTAGAAAGATTTTCCCTTCGGCTCCTGTTCTTGCTCTTACCGCTACCGCTACTCCTGAGGTTGTTAAGGATATTCAAAGAAAATTGCTCTTTAAAGAAGAGAACGTTTTAAAAAAGAGTTTTGCTCGTAAAAATATTGCTTACGTTGTTAGAGAGTGCGATGATAAGAATGGTGAACTAGTTAGGATTTTAAACAGAGTTAAGGGGTGTGCTATTGTTTATGTTCGCAACCGTAAACGCACCAAAGAGGTTGCTCTGGATTTACAGAGTTGCGGTTTTTCGGCAGATTTCTTTCATGCTGGATTGGGCAACGAAGATAAGAACCAGAAACAACAACGTTGGAAGGATGATGAGTGTAGGGTTATTGTTGCTACAAATGCTTTTGGTATGGGTATTGACAAACCCGATGTTAGGGTTGTTATTCATATGGATTTACCCAACTCTCCCGAAGAGTATTTTCAAGAGGCCGGACGTGCTGGACGTGACGGGAAAAAAGCATACGCTGTTATTCTATATTCAAAGAATGACAAGACTAAATTAAATAAACGTGTTACTGACTCATTTCCTGAGAAAGAGTTTATTATTCGCTGTTACGATGCTCTATGTGACTTTTACGAGGTGGCTGTTGGCTCTGGCGATGGCTTAATGAAGGAGTTTGATATTAATAAATTCTGTTCTATATATAAGTTCCCTATTTTAACTGCTTACAATGCTATTAAGATTATTGAACTTTGTGGTTATGTTGAGTACGTTGAGAATGTTGATGCCGCTGCAAGAATGATGTTCTTAGTTGATAGGGAAGAGTTATATAATTGGCAGGCTATGCATCAAAACGAGGAGACTGTCTTAGAGTGTGCTATGCGTTCGTATAGTGGAATGTTCTCGGAGTATGCCTATATTAATGAAGATCAACTTGCCCGCAGAACAGCATTGTCACATAAGGAGGTTTGCGAGGCTTTGATTTCATTAAGCAGACAAAGGATTATTCATTATATTCCAAGACGACAAAATCCTTATATATTCTTCTCTGCTCCACGAGAGACTACTAAATATGTGCATATACCAAAGAATGTTTATGAGGAGAGAAAAGAGAGGTTTCAAAAGAGGATTGAGAGTATGATTACTTATGCTACTCACGATAAGAAGTGCCGACAACTTATGCTTCTGGAATATTTTGGGGAGAAAGATGGTAAATGTTGCCAAATTTGCGATAACTGCTTAAATAGTGATAGTAAAGAGGTTGATAAAAGGGATTTTGCAGAGATTGAGAGTAAATTAAATGAACTCCTTAGTGTTAATGCTTGTAATATCAACCAAATTGTTAACGCTCTTCCGTTCAACAGAGATAAGATTATTGAGGTTGTTCGTTTTTTAGTTGATGAGGGTTATATTGTTTATGATGAGCCTTTGTATAGGTTAAAATAAGATAACTCTATTAGGATTTATATTTTAAATTTGTACTTTTGTATATCACACATATTATATTTATTATGAAAAAATTTATTTTTATTATCTCTGCTGCAGTTATTTGCTTTAGTTGTATAAATAACTCTAATAAATCGAATGTCAGCAAAATAACTGAAGAGAGTAATTTTCCCTCTGACAAACTGGAGTTTACCTCTTTGTCGGACACTACCATATATCACTTAGCCAACAAGAGTGATATGCCTAAATATGAAATTATTACAAATATTGTTTATCCGTTAGCAAACGGTGTTGCTAGTGATGACAATCTCTTAATTAAAGATTTTATCTCAAATTGTATTGGTAAAGAGTACTCTAAAAAGGAGAATACCGAAGAGGCTCTTAATTCCTTGACTAAAGATTTAATTAAAAATTATATTACTGAGGTTTGTGGTACTACCCCTGAGAATAAGATAGAAGGCGAGAGCTGGATGAACTATGAGTATATATTAAGCAACGATATTTTATATAATGCTCATGGCATTTTAAGTTACTCTTGCGATACATACGTTTACACTGGTGGTGCTCATGGACTAAACACAACTTTGTGCTATGTGTATGATTTTTACGACAACAAAGAAGTTTTGATTAACTCTATTTTTAAAGAGGAGTTCTTACCTAATGTTTTATCTCTTATCAAAGAGGAACTTGCTCGTGAAGAGTATGCTGATGACATTGATATGGATAATGTTAATGTTACCGAAAACTTCTTTGTTGATGATGAGGGTATTCACTGGATTTATAATCCTTACGAGATTGCTCCTTATGCATTAGGTGCAATAGAGGTCTCTATCCCCTACTCTGATATTGAGAAATATATGATTGATAATACTCCTATAAAAAGTTTATTATAATTTATTGAATTATGGAGAATATAAAAAAATACTTCAAAAAACTTACTGATACTCAAATTGCTCAGTTTGAGGCATTAGATACTCTTTATAGAGATTGGAACGAGAAGATTAATGTTATTTCGCGTAAGGATATTGATAACCTTTATGAACACCATATTTTGCACTCTTTGGCTATTGCTAAAATTATAGAGTTTACTCCCGGAAGTAAAATTTTAGATGTTGGCACCGGTGGAGGTTTCCCCGGTATTCCTTTGGCTATTATGTTCCCCGAGTGTCAATTTTTACTTGTTGACCGAACTGGTAAAAAGATAAGGGTTGCCGAAGATATTGCAAATCAAATTGGATTGAAGAATGTATCACTTCGTCAATGTGGTGTTGAAGAGGAGAAGGGTTTATTTGACTTTGTTGTTAGCCGTGCTGCTATGCCTATGAACGAACTATTTAGAATAAGTCGCAAAAACGTGGCTAAACAACAACAAAATGCACTGCCTAATGGTATTATTGCTTTGAAAGGTGGTGACCTTACTGCCGAAGCGGCTCCTTTTAAAAACATTCAGGTAACTTATGAACTTTCGGAGTTCTTTGAAGAGGAGTTCTTTGAAACTAAAAAGGCTCTGTTTGTTCCTGTTACAAATCGTAATAAATAGTAAAAATAGACAACTTATAACGCTTTGAAATATGCTTAAGGTTAAATGTTTTGTTTGCAACTCTTTTTATGAAAATAGTTATGTTGTTTATGATAGCAACACCAAAGAGTGTGCTATTATTGATGCCGGCTTTTATTATGCCGATGAGGAGGATGCAGTATCTTATTTTATAGAGAGCAACAATTTAATTGTTAAGCATTTAATAAACACCCACTTACATTTGGACCACTGTTTTGGTGCAGAGTATATTTCAAAACGATATAATGTTGGTTTGAGTTGTGATGATGCTGATGAGTTATTACTAAAACTTATTCCTCAACAGTGCGAGATGTTTGGTATCAGACTAAACTCTGCCGTTCCTGTTCTTAAAAACATTATTAAAGAGGGCAACAAGGTTGAGATTGGCAACTACTCGCTTGTTGCCATAAGCGTTCCCGGACACTCTCCCGGTAGTTTATGCTATTACTGCAAGGAGGAGGGCATTTTATTCTCTGGTGATGTTCTCTTTAAAGAGAGTATTGGCAGAACTGATTTACAGGGCGGAAGTTACAAGGCTTTAAGCGAAAATATCACATCTAAAATTTTTACTCTACCCGACTCTACTATTGTTTATTGTGGGCATGGTCCTACTACTACTATTGGTTACGAGAAGGAGTATAATCCTTATTTTTAAATTAGAAATTAGTTTGGTTCTTTGTGCCAATTAGAAATTAGTAATTAATTCCTAATTTCTCATTCCTAACTCCTAATTAACATATAAAACATTACTATCTGCGCAATCAGTATCAATGGCACGCCGATTGTGAATTTTTTGTGTTTGGTTTTGTGGCGGAACTTTTTCATTGCTAATAATGCTCCAATTGAGCCACCTAATAGTGCGATGGTTATGAGTGTTTTCTCCGGTATTCTCCACTTTGACTTTTTTGATTTGTATTTGTCTATTGCATAGAGAATGTAGGCATAGAGATTTATTGCTACTAAATATATTACTATTAGGTATTGATATTTCATATTATCTTATTTAAAAATAGAAGGTGTGCCTAGAAAGACACACCTTCTGGTTTTTCATAGTATTGATCTGCTCTATTATAAATCGTTAGCGGTTGTAAACCATTTAACGTATGCAAAATCTTGACGGTGAGGTAATGCAGGATTCTTAGGATATATGCGGAAAGCATATTTGAATGATCCTGCACGTAATACTTGATAATCATATTTGAATGTTGTCAAGTCACCTGCTGTCTTAACTATCTCAAGTTCTTTAACTATGCGGTGCTCTTTTCCATCTTGGTCTTCAAGTACTACCAATTCAACTCCTAAACAGTTAGGTAATCCCTTGCGGTCAATTGTTACCTCAATAGGATATGTTTGTCCTACTTGTAGTCCTGCCTCATAGTTCTCTGGAACTTTTACATCTACTACATCAATTGAATCCCATTTATCTGCAACCATTTGTTTCCATGCTGCAATCTCACGAGCCAATTTGTAGTTGTCTGCTTTTAATAATGCACTACGTGATGCCTCTTTTGAGTAGAAACGATCAACATAGTCAAGAATCATACGATTCATTGTGAACTCAGGTGCGATTTGTGCAATTGAGTTTTTGATGTATTGAATCCACTCTGGTGAATATCCTTTGCTGTTTTTAGCAAAGTATAGAGGAACGATTTGGTTCTCTAACATTGAGTAGATTGTTGCTGCATCTAATTGGTCTTGTTGTCCTTGATCTTGGAAAGTACGTTTGTCGGTCAATGCCCAACCTGCGCCCTCTTTGTATCCTTCGTACCACCATCCGTCAAGTACAGAGAAGTTAAGTACTCCGTTCATCTCAGCTTTCTCACCAGATGTTCCTGATGCCTCAAGAGGACGTGTTGGTGTGTTCAACCAAATATCAACTCCAGAGATAAGACGTTTTGATACTTTCATATCGTAGTTCTCCAAGAAGATAATCTTACCGATGAACTCAGGACGACGTGAAATTTCAACAATTCTCTTAATCAATCCTTGACCTCCACCGTCTGCTGGGTGTGCTTTTCCAGAGAAGATGAATTGTACTGGATAGTTAGGATTGTTTACGATTTTAGCCAAACGATCCAAGTCAGTGAACAATAGGTGCGCACGTTTGTATGTTGCAAAACGACGTGCAAATCCGATTAATAGTGCGTTAGGATTGATTTTCTCAAGTACTGATACAATACGAGAAGGATCTCCTTGGTTTTTCAACCAGTTCTCGCGGAAGTCCTCACGAACGAACTTAACAAGTTTGTTCTTCATCTCTTGACGAAGATTCCAGATCTCTTCATCGGGAACATCGTAGATTTTGTTCCACATTGCACGATCTGCTTGTTTTGTTAGGATATCTTTTCCTAAGTGTTTCTCGTAGAACTCTTTCCACTCTGATGATGCCCATGTTGGAAGGTGAACTCCGTTTGTTACATAACTTACGTGTAACTCATCGGGACTGTATCCTTTCCAGATTGGCTGGAACATATTTTGTGATACTTTTCCGTGTAACCAGCTAACACCGTTTACCTCTTGGCAAGTGTTACATGCAAATACACTCATTGAGAATTTCTCGTTTGTTCCCGGGTTCTCTCTACCCATATCCATCAACTCACCGAATGAGATTCCAAGACGCTCAGGGAACTCATACATATATTTTCCAAACAATGACTCGTCAAAACTGTCGTGTCCTGCTGGAACTGGAGTGTGAACTGTATATAATGATGATGAACGTACTACCTCAAGTGCCTCAGCAAATGATAGTTTCTCCTCTTGTACATACTCTACTAAACGTTGTACGTTGATAAGAGCAGCGTGTCCCTCGTTACAGTGGTAAACCTCTTTTTTAATTCCAAGACGTTTCAACATCAACATACCACCAATACCCAACATATACTCTTGTTTCATACGGTGTTCCCAATCTCCACCATATAGTTGGTAAGTGATTGTACGGTCGTATTCGCTGTTTTGATCCAAGTCTGTATCAAGCAAGTACAAAGGCACACGTCCTACGTTTACTCTCCAAATGTATGCATATACTACACGTCCGGGATAAGGAACTTCAAGAATGATAGGTTTACCATTCTCATCACATACTTGGTCAAGAGGTAATTGGTTGAAGTTTTGTGCCTCGTAGTTAGCAAGTTGTTGTCCGTCCATTGAAAGAGTTTGTTTGAAATATCCATAACGATATAAGAAACCAACTCCTGTCATATTGATATTGCAATCACTTGCCTCTTTTAGGTAGTCTCCTGCTAATACTCCAAGACCTCCTGAATATATTTTCAATACGTTTGACAAACCGTACTCCATACTGAAATATGCTACTGAAGGCATATCGGTACGACGTGGCTCATCCATATATTTACGGAAGTTTTTGTAAACAGCATTGATGCGAGTCATCATTGCTTTGTCAGCAGCTATCTCTTCGAGACGCTCATAAGATAGTTTTTGCAACATTAATACAGGATTTCCTGCTGTGGCACGCCACAATTCTGCATCTATATCTTTAAATAGATTTGTTGCCTCTGAGGTCCAAGTCCAAAAAATATTTTTAGACATCTCTTGTAATGCCTCAAGTTTCTCGGGGACGTCGAACTTTACAGTTACATTACCCCATTTGGGCATATTAGTTTCACTTACTTTTACTTTCATCTCTGTATAATTTATAAGTTATTTTCTTATTTGTTTGTTTTTTTGTTTTGTGCTAATGCTTTTACATATACCTTTTCGTACTCTGCAATGAAGTTGCTCCACAAAGCTTTCTTTGATGTTGCTGTTGCTGCATCGCATAATGCTTTGTAATCTGCCTCTTTCATTGTTGCTACCGATGATATTGTTTCAGCAATCTTTGTTGAAAGTTCATCGTAGTTTGAATCGGTACGAGGTATTACATATACTCCGCTTCGTTTTGATACTTTGCTTACTTTCTCCATTACCCACATTCCAAATCCTGATAGTGATGTTGTTACTGTTGGTATTCCAAAGGCTACACTCTCAAGTGGTGTGTATCCCCATGGCTCGTAGTAAGAAGGGAATATTGTTAGGTCAAATCCCGGTAATACTTGATAATAGCTCTTATTCAAGATTCCGTCATCGCCTTTTAGGTATGAGGGTACATATATTACTTGTATCTTATCATCAGCCGAAGCATTGAATGATAGTGTACGTATTTTATTAATAATATTATCCTCATTGTAGTTATATAGTGCGTGTGTTACAAATGGCGCATCTAATTGTGCTGCATCAGCGGGTAGTTTTTTCATTCTTGCAACTACGTCCTCACGTGCATCTCCTGCCCATGCCGGTACCAATATAAATGCTATTATTTGACGCTCACCATTATATGAGTCTGATAATTTTTTCAATGAATCAAGGTAAAGATCTATTCCTTTATTACGGAACTCGTTACGTCCTGAAGTTGTTACCAATAGAGCATCTTCGGCAGGTTTCTTTCCTGATAGGGCTGCTGCTACTTGCAATAGGCTTTTACGTGCTGCTGCACGAACTTTTGCATATTTCTCAGGAGCAGGAACAATCTCCTCCTCAAATCCGTTTGGAGTTACATCTGGCTTGCGACCAATTAGTTGTGCACTCTCTTTTGCTGTGATGCTACTTACTGTTGTAAAGGCATCGGCATTTAAGGCTGCATTCTTCTCAACCGAGTGTTTTGACACCATATTCAACTCAGCTGCCATTTGATCTCCAAAGTATCCCGGTAGATAATCGTAAAGAGATTTTCCGTTTGATGCTATTGAACGTCCTACTGATGTTGCATGTGTTGTGAATACTGTTGCAACTGATGGCAGGTTCTTTTTAATGTAAAGCAAGCCCATTCCTGTTGTCCACTCATCAAAGTGCGCAACTACGTTATATTTCTCGCCCTCTATAAAGTTATAGAGACTCTCCATTGCTTTTGCAACTGTTACTGCAAACATACAAGACTCATCGTAATCGCCATACGCCGGTAGTGAATCGATACCAAAATCGTTCCACATTTGTCCGTATATTGCATCACGTTCTGCAAACGTATCTTTGAAATCAACTAAAATTGCTATGGGAGTTCCGGGTATTTGCCAACGTCCTACTTTTACTTTTAATCCTGCGTCAGCTGCGACTTTACGCCAACCCTTTAATAGAGTTGCACTCTCTTTGAATGCTATATTACCGCCCTCTAAATCGGGACCGAAAAATATTACTTTGTCTTTGTTTTTCTCTTGAAGTGTTCTCGCTTTTGTTGACAGTACAGTATAGATACCGCCTACTAAGTTACACACTTCCCAACTTGCCTCAAATATATAATCAGGGGTAGTTTTTTTCTTCATTAATTATAAGTATAGGTTAATACTAAATTGCCCTAAATCAACAATTTAGGACTATATTTTATCTATTTTCAATATAAACTCCTTGAAAACAGACCGCAAAATTACTCATTTTTTCTGAGTAAAAAAAATTAATTTATAATAAGTTATCAACATTTAAGCAGTTACAAAATTTCAAAAAAGTATTTTTTGCTTTATTAATCAATAGTTGTACTATTTTTATATAAGAAAAAAATATTCTTAAAAGTTTTTTGATTTTTTATTTTGTTATAAGTTTACGATATGATATATTTGTAGAATATTGAAAATTATAATAAATGGAACCTTTAAAATCTAATTCAGTTGTAATAATTCCAACCTATAACGAGATTGAGAATATTAGAAATATTATTGAAGCAGTAATTTCGCTGCCTAAACAATTTGATATATTAATTGTAGATGATGCATCGCCCGATGGAACTGCAAGTGCTGTTAGAGAGATGCAAGCAAAATATGAAAACAGGATATCTCTTATCAGCAGAGAGGGTAAGTTAGGATTAGGAACTGCTTACATCACAGGTTTTAAATGGGCATTAAAACAAGGTTACGATTTCATTTTTGAAATGGATGCTGACTTTTCGCATAATCCCAACGACCTTATTAAACTTTACGAGGCTTGTAATAGCGAAGCTGATGTTGCTATTGGTTCGCGTTACATATCGGGAGTGAATGTTGTTAACTGGCCTATGGGCAGGGTTATTATGTCGTACTTTGCGTCAAAGTATGTAAAATTCATTACCGGAATGAAGGTTGCTGACGCTACTGCTGGTTTTATGTGTTATCGTAGAGAGGTTTTAGAGACTATAAATTTAGATAAAATTCAATTTAAAGGGTATGCTTTCCAAATTGAGATGAAGTTTAAATCTTATAAACTCGGATTTAAAATTAAAGAGGTGCCTATCATTTTCATAAACCGCACTCTTGGAACAAGCAAGATGAGTGGCGGTATTTTCAGCGAAGCATTTTTTGGTGTTATAAAACTTAAACTTAATAGTATTTTTAAATAAAAGTTGTTAGCTAAAAACTGATAGCTGATAGCTGATAACCGAAAAGAGATGATTTTAATTAAAAACGCTACAATAATTAATAATGGAGAGAGCCAAAAAGGCTCTCTGCTTATAAATGGAGAGAGAATTGAGAGAGTTGCCTATGGCGATTGTCCTCAAGAGTTGAAAGAATTGGCAAACGAAGTTATTGATGCCGAAGGGCTTTGGCTTATACCCGGAGCTATTGATGATCAAGTTCATTTCAGAGAGCCGGGATTGACTCACAAGGCTGATATTGCATCAGAATCTCGTGCTGCTGTTGCCGGTGGTATTACTTCTTTTATGGATATGCCAAACACCAATCCTCAAACTACCACAATAGAGAACATTAACTGGAAGTTTGACAGAGCAGCAGAGACATCACTTGCAAACTACTCGTTTTATATTGGAGCTACAAACAACAACATTGATGAGCTATTAAAAGCCGACTTTAGCCGTATATGTGGTGTTAAACTATTTTTAGGTTCATCAACAGGTAATATGTTGGTAAACGAAAATTCAACTCTTAATAGAATTTTCTCGGAAATTGATGCCATTATTGCCATACACTCTGAAGCAGAAGAGGTAATTAAACGCAACCGAGAGTTTTATGTTGGCAAATATGGCGAAGATTTACCTGTTAAGTTTCACCCTCTCATAAGAGATGCTGAGGCTTGCTACACCTCAACCGCAAAGGCTGTGGAGCTTGCCACTCGCTACAATGCAAGATTACACGTTTTGCATATTTCAACAGCAAAGGAACTTACTCTATTAGAAGACAAGCCCTTAAGAGAAAAACGCATAACATCAGAGGTGTGTACTCACCACCTATATTTTGATGACAGAGATTACGAAAAATATGGCAACCTTATAAAATGGAACCCATCAATTAAGAGTCAAGCAGACAGAGATGCTTTAAGGGATGGTTTTAACAGAAACCTTATTGATATTGTTGCCACCGACCACGCCCCTCACCTACCATCAGAGAAAGAGGGCAACTGCCTTAAAGCTGCATCTGGTGGTCCATTAATTCAATTTACTCTATTGGCTCTGTTTGAAATGGCAAAGGCCGGAATCTTCAAAGTTGAAACCATAGTTGAGAAGAGCGCTCACGCTCCTGCTCTGCTATATGGTATTAAAGAGAGAGGTTATATTAAAGAGGGCTATTTTGCCGACCTTGTATTGGTAAACCCAAATAAGCCATATACTGTTGATAGCAGTAACATATTATCAAAATGTGGATGGTCTCCCTTTATGGGGCATACATTCCCCTGCTCTATTGAAAAGACTTATGTTAATGGCACTTTGGTTTACAACAACGGAACTATTATTGAAAAGCAAGGAAATGCAAAAGAGTTAGTTTTTAGTTGTTAGATATCAGTTATTAGTATTATTAGTCTAATTGGTCTAATAACAAATAGTAAAAAAGTTGTAACGCGCAAATACTACGCATTACAACTTTTGCTTATTATTGAGTGTTATTGTTATTCTAAAAACTAAGGTGCATAGCACCGTACAACTAAAAACCAACAACTGCGGACAGAGCATATTTTTGACGGACACAGCATGCTGTGTCCCTACTTACTTGGTTGCAAACTCTGTGTATCTTTTCCGAAAAAACCAACCAAAATCAGGGATAATAGAAGCCAAAGGTTGCAACGCGTATTATTACGTTACAACCTTTGGCTTATTATTGAGTGCTATTCTAAAAACTGACAGCTAACAGCTGAAAACTGATAACTTTTGATACCCTTTTAGGAGGACGTGACTCCGTCGTGCAGAGCACTGCACTCCCCATACTGCGGTCGGATTAACATTCAGTTAATCCTATTTGTTTCACAAATACCTTGTATGCATGCTGTGTCCCTACTTTATTTGTTATAAATTCTTATTCTAAAAACAACCCGTAGGGCGGTTGAGTTTACGAAACCGAAAACTAACAAATCTGCGAGTAAGCAAGTGCAGAGTTATGCTTGCGTAGACTCTGCCGAGCGTGAGCAGATTCAACAAACGAATGTTTGTTAACTGATTTTAAACTCGTTTAAAATCATTCGCAGACAGGGCGGACAGAGAGTCCGTAGTAACGGAGGTGGTCGTAGCTCCAGTCCACATAGCTCGAAATGAAGTACAAGTAGTAAGCGTCGCTACTATTGCTCGTATCAAGCGAACTCGACCAGTAGTTACCGAGAATGCCCGCTTTGCGGAGATCGCTATCGTAGCGATAGCCAGCCGCAGGAAGAAATATACTGTTGCCGTTCTTCTTACTTGTTACTTTAAAACCATTTACTCCATCTTGAGTTATCCATGTCCATGTGCAGTTATTTGTATCTCTTAACTCATCTTGCTCTGCTTTTGTGGGCATGCGCCAACTGCCTCCCCAATTTACTCGTGCTGCATCAGCGGATAATGGCAACGTTGTGGGATTTGAAGAGTAAGTATAATTAATTGATGTATACCAGACCGTTGTGGTTGTCTCGCCCCACGCAAAGTAATCGCCATATTCTTCGGGAGAGGTTGCGCCCACATTGCAGGTTGCCCATTTTACCGATAAGCCGAGGTCAACATACTCGTGTCCGTTGTTTGTGTTAGATGAGCCTTCATTATTATCTTTTATAGGACTATTGACTATAATATTTACAGGGATATTTACTAAATCTTCGTCTCCTAATACAAATATATTCAATTGTAATTCTTCTCCTTTTATTGAGCCGGCAAGTGATACAAGGTATGCTTTATTGCCATTTATACCTATTGCTACATCAGTTGTCATTTCCTCTTCGTTTATAGAAGGATTGTACGACACTTTATATTCTCCTTCTGTTTCTGTATAAGGAACGTTTTGTAACTCTATATCAAAAGGGGCTTGTAACACTGATGGTATATTTTCAAGTTCTCCAAGGTTTATTCCTTTTATGCTTAATCCTATTGTTTTAGATGAATTATTGATTTCTATTTGTACTTCTTCGGTTAGGGTTCCTAAATCCTCTCCATAACCTGCCTCTATCTCATCGGGGAAACCTATTACTACATTTAATGTTGAGAGATAGGTCTTTGTAGATTGTTCTTCAGTTGTTACAAATTTAACACTATCTATATCTGATACATATTCGCTATATACAACTGCTCCATTTTTATATACTTCTATTTTTTTTTGTGCATACGCACTGCCTACTATGGCAAATATTGCTATTAGCAATGTGATTAATCTTGTTTTCATATTTTTTTGAGTTGTTTGTTGTCGGCATCGCTAAACTCTGCCGCCCTTCGGGTTGTTGTTAGTTGTTAGAGTCTTTATTTTGCTAAAAACTAAGGTACGAAGTACCGTACAACTAAAAACTAACAACTATT
>JAFXDI010000013.1 GCA_017521245.1 Bacteroidales bacterium | reverse complement strand
TGTTGCAAACTTTGAAGCATTACCAACAAGTGGAAAGTTTGAAGCAGTAAATAGTGATGGAGTTACAATTTGGTATAATATAACCTCATACAACACAGCAGAGGTAACATATAAGGGAAGTAGTTACTCTGAATACTCTGGAGAGTATAGCGGAGAGGTAAATATCCCCTCAACAGTTGAGTATAGTGGAAATACTTATAGCGTTACCGCAATAGGAGATGATGCTTTCTATAAATGTGACGGTTTAACGAGTGTAACAATCCCCGAGAGTGTTACAAGTATTGGAAGTTATGCTTTCTATTATTGTACAGGTTTAACGAGTGTAACGATCCCCGAGGGAGTTACCACAATAGGAGACTGGGCTTTCGAGGGTTGTGACGGGTTAACGAGTGTAACAATCTCCGAGGGAGTTACAAGTATAGGAGAATATGCTTTCCGCTTTTGTTCAGGTTTAACGAGTGTAACAATCCCCGAGAGTGTTACAAGTATAGGAAGTTATGCTTTCCGTAGTTGTTCAGGATTAACAGGGATAGAGGTCGCAGAGAATAATACAAATTATAGTTCAGAAGAAGGAGTTTTGTTTAATAAAGATAAAACAAAATTAATTCAATATCCTATAGGTAATAGTAGAATCTCATACTCTATCCCCGAGGGTGTTACCACAATAGGAAATTCTGCTTTCCGCGGTTGTTCAGGGTTAACCAGTGTTGTAATCCCCGAGGGAGTTACAAGTATTGGAAGTTCTGCTTTCTGGGATTGTACAGGTTTAACGAGTGTAACGATACCCGAGGGAGTTACAAGTATTGGAAGTTATGCTTTCGAGTATTGTTCAGGTTTAACGAGTGTAACAATCCCTAATAGTGTTACCACAATAGAAGATCGTGCTTTCCGTAGTTGTTCAGGGTTAACCAGTGTTGTAATCCCCGAGGGAGTTACCACAATAGGAGACTGGGCTTTCGATAATTGTTACGGTTTAACGAGTGTAACAATCCCCGAGAGTGTTACAAGTATTGGAAGTTATGCTTTCCTCTATTGTACAGGTTTAACGAGTGTAACAATCCCTAATAGTGTTACCGCAATAGGAGATTATGCTTTCTTTGAGTGTTACGGTTTAACCGAGATAGAGGTAGCAGAGAATAATACAAATTATAGTTCAGAAGAAGGAGTTTTGTTTAATAAAGATAAAACAAAATTAATTCAATATCCTATAGGTAATAGTAGAACCTCATACTCTATCCCCGAGGGAGTTACAAGTATTGGAAATTATGCTTTCGATGGTTGTACAGGGTTAACGAGTGTAACAATCCCAGAGAGTGTTACAAGTATAGGAGATGATGCTTTCCGTGATTGTACAGGGTTAACCGAGATATATTCATTAAACCCAGTAGCTCCTACAATAGATTCACAAGCATTCGATTATGTACCAAAGACAATACCAGTATATATTCCTAAAGGTTCGTTAAGTTCATATCAATCGGCAGAGTATTGGAGTGAATTTATCAATTTTGTAGAGATAAAAGAGATATACACCATTAGCGTATCATCCTCAGATGAGAGTATGGGATCAGCCATAGCCTCAGAAACAGAGGTTGAAGAGGGTGCAACTGTTACCCTAACTGCAACCCCAAAAGATGGATATAAATTTACAAACTGGACATTAGGTGGTGAGGTAGTATCAACCGATAACCCATACCAAGCAACTATAACAGCCAATAGCGAGTTTGTTGCAAACTTTGAAGAACTTAAAGATAAGGAAGTTATTGAGGATGAGGTAACAAATAAAGATGAGAACTTAGGCAATGTAGAGATAGCCCCTGAAGAAAACAAAGATGTAATCTTGGATATCAATACCTATATCTTCAAAGCCGAGAACATCACCATCAATGTAGATAAAGAGGGTAACTCACCCCAAATACAAATAAGCATAGGCGGAGAGGTAGTAAGTAAGAAAATAGAAGTAGTCCGCAACGTAAAAGGCGGCATCTGGGATATGCTCTCACTCCCCTTTGACGTAAATATCAGCGATATCACTGTTGAAGGCGTACCCGCCGAAATAGGCGTAAACATACTATTACAATACTATGACGGCGCCTTCCGAGCCGAACACAGTATAGAAGGCGAAACCGCCAACGCATGGAAAGCGATCAGCAGCGGTATTATACCGGCTAACCAAGGCTTTGCCATAGC
Organism: Bacteroidales bacterium; assembly: GCA_017521245.1. NCBI lineage: Bacteria > Pseudomonadati > Bacteroidota > Bacteroidia > Bacteroidales > Bacteroidales bacterium. The sequence goes on along the minus strand of JAFXDI010000013.1, from coordinate 31,195 downwards.
CATCAACTCACGTTATGACGGCGATGTACAAGAAGTAAGCTTCAGCGGAAACGACTTTGCAATGGATAGTGAGGAGAAAGAGTTAACCCTAAAACGCCACGAGAGCAGTGTAAACAAAGGAATGGATGCCGATTGGAACTTCCTCGGTAACCCAACCCTAAGCAACCAAGCCAAAGAGAGCGGCTACTCACTCTATCTCTATAACACAGAGAGCGACAGCTACACCGAGTACAGCTCAAGTATGGCAGCCACAATCAAACCCTTTAGTGCCTGGTTTGTACAAAGCGCCCAAGACTTTATGAGTATGATATTCGGTACCCGTCCCAAAGCTATGAAGAGTGCAGAAGATACTGTAGAAGGCACCCTCAGCCTTAACATAAACGGCGATGATGATGCCACAATCATCATCAACCCCGAAGCAACCGAAGGCTACCAACGCAACGAAGACGCCCTCTATATGGCATCGCCCAACGGTAACTTATCGCAACTCTATATCATAAATGACGGCGTGGAGATGGCAGTAAGCGAACAACCCGAAGAGGCAAGCACAATAGCCATAGGCTATAAAGCAGTAAAAGCAGGAGAACAAACCCTAACCCTCACCAGCGTGCCAGACGGAACAGAAGTAACTCTTACCGATAACCACACAGGCACCGTAACCCAGATGAGCTTAGGCGACAGTTACAACTTTGAAAGCGCCGCAGGTACATATAAAAACCGCTTCAGTCTCAACATGACAGATATGACAAGTATAGGGCAAACTGAGATAACCGGCTCAATAAAAGCCGTAGTAACAAACGATGAGGTAAAACTATATGGTACCACCGAAGGAGCAGAGATAACCCTCTACACCGCCAACGGAATGCTAATAACCCAAGCTATGGCAGAAGAAGGTATAACAACCATACCAACTGCAGCCAGCGGAGTAATAATAATAAAAGTAGGCACAGAGACAATAAAAGCAGTTAAATAGAACCTCACCCCGCCCCCTCTCGATAATAAGAGAGGGAGCAGGAAATAGACAAAAAATAAAAACAAAATAAACGATGAAAAAGCAAGTAATAATATTAATATTGCTAATATCAGCCACTGCAGTAAGTTCTCAAAATATAATAGAGCGAAGCATAAGAAGGAGCATTGATGCAGCAAAAGATGTAGTAGGCGTATTCACCCCGGCAGAGCCGGCGCCAACAAAACTAACCAAAGGATTTCCGGGAAGTGCAACTCCATCAAGTCCCGGAGCAACACAAAATCCCGGAGTTCCTATCGTAGAGAGCATATTAGGTTTATTAGGCTTAGGAGGCATTTATACATGGCGTTTGATAAAGAAGAAAAAGTAGCTATCAGCTATCAGTTGTTAGTTTTTAGTTGTACGGTGCTTCGCACCTTAGTTGTTAGAAACTAATATTAATAGATAGCAAAGAGGCTGTGTCGTTTTGACATAGCCTCTTTTTTGTTTGTATGCTCTATTTCATACATTCATAGATAAATTACATGCATACCGTAAATAATCGTTGTAATATAAAATATTAACAATATATTTGTGGAAAATAAAATAAAATTATATTTTTAAAGCGATATATTAGAATATAAACCTTTTAACTTTTGAGCCTATGAGAAAGATAAATCTACTTTTGCTATTAGTTATAGTATGCGGTTTTGCATCTGCACAAATAGTCCCAACTCATGACCAATATGTGAAGATAGGAGGTTCAACTTCTTGGTATACTGCATATGAAAACTGGTCTCCGGGTACAGCTCTTTATAGCGGAGATAGTGAAGCAGCAGAAAACGAGCAATTCTTTATCTCTCGTGTAAAACCTCGTGAGCGTTTTGTGTTTACAGGAACTCAAGTAAAAGAGAGTCTTAATCCTGAAAGAAAACTATTGTGGTGGTGTCCCATAGGTACAACAGAAGAGAATTGGAATGCTATTCCTGCGTATTACTTTGGAGGTGAGGTTTTCTCTATGTGGAGTTATACAGATATTTATAATAGTTGGACAACTCCTATGATTCAAGCCCCTGCCGCATTTCTTGATGCTTGCCATAAAAATGGAGTGCATTCAGGTGTTACAGCAGCAGTTCCTTATGGAGCAGCTCCTTCTCCGAACGACGGAGGTCATGGCTCAAATATAAATGCCCTTGTAACAGGAGGATATGATAAGTTGTTGAAATATCTTCGTTACTATGGAGTTGATTGTATAGGTTTTAATTCTGAGTTTAGTTGGCGTAATTTGAATACTACTGCTTTTAAGGAAATGATGGGTAACTGTTACACAAATGCAGCATCTTACGGAGTACCTTTCAATAATGCATGGTATTCATTTACCGCAAATAATGGAAGTTATGGAGACTTTAGTTTATTAAGCAACGGTTGTGTAGAGTGGTTCCACTATAATGGGAAAAAAGTATCAGATGCTTATTTCTTGAATTATAATTGGTACGCTTCTCAATTAAATACTTCTCAACAAACAGCCGAAAGTCATGGTCGTTCAAGTTTTGATGTGTATGCAGGTATGGACTATCAAGGACGTTCAACAGCATCATGGAGAGCTTTGCAAAACTACAATATTTCAGTTGGTTTTTGGGGTGCTCTCAATATGAATATGATTTATGAGAGTTGTAGAGAGTTAGGATCGTCGCCAAAACAGAGACAGAAAACATATCAATTGATTTCAGAGAACTCATTTACAGGTTCATCGTATAACCCGGTAAACACTCCTGCTATTACAGATATTTTACGTCATACATCAACAGCAACCGACTTTCATGGATTCTCAAGTTTTATTACTGCTCGTAGTACTATGACTCCTCAATATGGCGATGGAACATTGGCAGGAGACCCCTTTGTTACATACTTCAACTTGGGTAACGGAATGTTCTTCAAAGAGGAGGGCGTAACAACCTTCAATCAAGAGTGGTACAACCTTGGAATGCAAGATTACCTGCCTTCGTGGCGTTGGTGGTGGACAAAAACCTTTATGGGTAAAAATGCCACAGATGCTTCAACCGATATGGTAGCAGAGTTCACATGGGACGATGCATGGTTTGGTGGTTCATGTTTGCAAATTACAGGAGCAACAACCGGAGCATATCTGCAACTGTTCAAAACAAAATATCCTTTGGTGAATAACGATGTATTCACAATTCGTTACAAAGTTGTTTCAGGTTCGGGAACAATAGCATTAACCACATCAACTGAATCTGCACCTACAACAGAGATTGCAGGAACAATAGTATCAAATGCAAAAGCAGAAGATGAGTGGAAAGTTAAAGAGATTAAAGTTGCTGACCGTAATGGTATTAAATTAAATGGTGAGACTCTTGCTCTTCTTGGTCTGAAATTTGAAGATACATCATTTGACTTTAAGGTATTAATAGGAGAGATCTCTATAACTCGTGGAACATCAATAACTCCCGGAATACCTTTTATTGTAAGTTCAAAAGCAATGGCTCGTAACTACAAGGGTGTTGACGTAAAAGTTGTATTTGATATGACAGCTCACGATAAAAACTCATCAGGACGTCAATCATATCAATCAATCTACAATACTGATGTTAATACTTGGTTCTATAAAATCTACACTCAACAAGAGGGTTGTGAACCTGTATTATGCACAGCAACAACATCTTGGGCGGCATACGTGGTAGGAGCACCATACGATCTTGAAAAAGGAGGTAAAATTCGTATAGGAGTAAGTGCAGTATCTCTTGATGGTAATAGAGAGAGCTCAATTAGTTGGGGCTCATATATGAGCGTACCTGCTAACCAAACAGTTGAAGGATTCTCAATAGACAAACCAATCATTAAAGCGGGAGAAGAGTTTAGGGTTGCATTTGATGATCCAACTCACCCGGCAGCAATATGGGTAATCAAAGCTTCTGAGAACGATGAAGAAAAAGGAACATTCAACGCAAAATCATTTACAACTTCATTAAGCGAAGAGGGTATATATGACCTATATCTAATTCAGAATGGAACAACAGAGGTGTATCGAGGTAAAATACAAATTTCACCCGCCGCAGTTGGAGCAATGCCCGAAATCAAGACTTTGACAATGAGAGGGGCAAACGATAAAGAGTGGATTGAAGTTGAAGAAGAGGTTACATACTCCTATACAGGTCGAGCAGATGCCGACGGATATGTATCACGCGGTATGGCACTCAGAGAGAAAGCATTTGGAATTCCAACAGAACAACTTGATTTTGATGATCAATCAAAATTTTCATTATCGTTTTGGTTTAAGGTAAATCAATTTAATCATGAAGAGGATGGAACTCAGTTTGTAAATATTCGTTCGGCAGCCTCTATATGGCCGGAGTCTGACTGGGGCTATTTTTGGAGTTTATTTGATCATGAGAATAAATTTTCGGCATCGTTTAGATCTAATTCATCAGCAGGGATGAAAATAGAGATGCTGGAAGATATATCTTTTGATGAGGGAGTTTGGTATCATGTTGCTTTTGTTTATGGATATACTGACGACAATCGTACATTAGAGATATATCTCAATGGTAAGTTGCATTGTTCTTGCCAATTAGGAGATTATGGAATCATTTCATGGAAATCATCAAATATAATAATGATTGGAGGACGTGCTTTCGGTCGTGCGGGATTAGATGGAGTTATAGATGAGGTTCGCTTATATAACAAGGCTCTTACTGCAGAAGAGATTAAGAGTACAATGCAACATCACTTGTTGCCTGTAACTGATGAGAACTTTATTGGTTATTGGGACTTTGAAACAGATAGTAACAGTGAAAACTGTTTGATTAGCACAGGTGGTAATACAAGTTTGATTGCTAAATTATATGATCCTTCTGTGCCCTCTTCGGAAGGAAATGAATATTTGTCTCAATCAATCTCTTTTATAGTTGGAGTTCCTTTTATCTCAGGTACAAACTATAAGATTAAAACATTGCCGTCATGGACCTTAAAACAAGCATCAGTCATATCAACAGAAGGGGATAGTGAAGCAGGAAGTGCAACAGTCCTATATTCTGAAGCAGGAACATATACCGCAACATTAACACTATCTAATGGATGGGGTTCTGATACCAAAACAATAGAGGTGGTAACCATTGTTGGAACAGGTATAGAGGATGATGTTACTCTTGAAGAGATGCAGGCATTTCCAAATCCATTTGATAATGAGGTATATGCTAACTTTGTAGAAGAAGGAGACTATACCGTTGAGATATATGATTATTCAGGACGTTTACTCAATACAATTGTTCTATATGCTTCGGCAGGAGAGATATATCAAATTCCTGTTGAAGGTATAAGTGGAATTTACTTTATCAAGGTTAAGGGAGAGAACGGACTGTTAAAAGTTATGAAAGTGGCAAAGAGATAGTTGTTAGTTTTTAGTTGTACGGTGCTTCGCACCTTAGTTGTTAGAAACTAATATTAATAGATAGCAAAGGTTGTAGCGTAGGTTGCAACCTTTGTTGTTTTGATACATAAAAATGGAGTTGTACACTTGAAGTGCAACTCCATTTATCTTATACGACTAATTAGTCTAATTGGGTTAATATAATAACTTATAGCCGAAAACTAACAACTACCCCACAGGGGCAACGAAGTTGAAAACTACCAACTACTCATCCCAATCCTCTTCGTAATAGAAACCGTCAACCTCTTCCTCATCATCATCTGATGTGAATTGGTCGAGTTCCAAATCGTAATCATCCTCTTCGTTACGTTTGCGATTAACATCGAGGTTGCGGTGCGTAATGGTTGTTATGCGGTTCTCTTCGCTGTTGAGAATATCCCACAGAATATTTTTAAGTTCATTTATGTTCTGCCCTGTAACCGATGAAATCATAACCGAAGGAACATCTTTGGGAAGTTCTGCCTTAATTGCTTCGGTGAGTTCGTCATCCAGCATATCGCATTTGGTAACAGCGATAACTTTGCCTTTATCCAAAAGTTCGGGGTTGAATGTCTCTAACTCTTTAAGCAGGATTTCGTACTCTTTAGCAATATCTTTTGCATCGGCAGGAATCATAAAGAGTAGGAGTGAGTTACGTTCAATGTGTCGCAAAAACCTCAATCCTAATCCTTTGCCCTCTCCGGCTCCCTCAATTATACCCGGAATATCTGCCATTATAAATGAACGGTTATCGCTGCACGAAACAATACCCAAGTTTGGTTCAAGTGTGGTAAATGGATAGTCGGCAATTTTAGGCTTTGCGGCAGATACTGCACTCAGCAGGGTTGATTTACCTGCATTGGGGAAGCCAACCAAACCAACATCTGCAAGAAGTTTAAGTTCAAGAATTATGGTAAGTTCTTGAGCATCTTCTCCGGGTTGTGCAAAGCGTGGGGTTTGGTTGGTGGCAGTTCTAAAGTGCCAGTTGCCTAATCCACCTCTGCCTCCTTTGAGGAGTATCTTCTCCTCTCCGTCGTCGGTAACTTCGCAAATATATTTACCTGTGTCTGCATCAAATACTACTGTTCCGCAAGGTACTTCAATAACCTTATCCTCTCCGTCTTTTCCAAAACTGCGAGCCTTGCTGCCACTCTCGCCGTTTCCTGCAAACACGTGGCGTGAGTATTTTAGGTGAAGTAGTGTCCAATAGTTGCGATTGGCACGTAGTATAATGTGTCCTCCACGTCCACCGTCACCTCCATCAGGTCCGCCTTTGGCAACAAATTTCTCTCGGCGAAGGTGTGTAGAACCGGCACCACCTCGCCCTGAACGACAATATATCTTAACGTAATCTACAAAATTCGATTCCGCCATAAATCAATATCTCTTATTTAATTAATCTAATAAGGCAATAGCCTTTTTAATATCGGCAAATATACCATCAATGGTACCTTCGCCTTTGATACCAGCGTAAAGTTTCTCTTTGATATAGAACTCTTTCAAAGGATTTGTTTGGTTGTTGTAAACCTCTAAGCGACTTTTGATAGTATCGATATTGTCATCGCTGCGACCGCTTGCTTGTCCGCGTTTTAGAAGGCGGTCAATAAGCTCCTCTTCGGCAACTTCCAAGCCAATAACTATTGAAATCTCCATATTGCGTTCAGCCAACATCTTTTTCAATGCCTCTGCTTGTGGAATAGTTCTTGGGAAACCATCAAAAATAACTCCTTTTGTTTTCTCTATCTTGTCAAGAGTGTCAGCAAGAATGTCAATTATTAGTTCATCGGGGAGTAGTTGGCCTTTTGAAATAAAACTGTCAGCAACTTTGCCAAGTTCAGTACCAGCCTTAATCTCTGCTCTTAAAACCTCTCCTGTTGAGATATGAGCAAGACCATACTTCTCTATTAAATTCTCGCTTTGAGTACCTTTTCCTGAACCGGGTGCTCCAAAGATTACAACGTTAAGCATCTTTTCCATCTTGTATAGTGTTTTTCAAATATAATTCCTAAACTTTATTAATCTTGAAATGCAAAAAAAAAATGTATAAAAAACATTGGAGTTGGTATAAAAACGCCTACTACCGCAATGTAACTGCGAAGATACATTAATGATGCGATACAACCAAATTTATTTAATATCAAATTATTTTTATTAGTGATAAAAAAAAATTATCTTTACACTTGCAGAATTGTTGTTTAATAAAAATGCTAATATGAAGATATTCAGTGCAAAAGATAATAAGGAGTTAGACGAATATACCGTAAATAAGGAGTCGATAACATTTTACGAATTGATGGAACGTGCGGCTTCAACGGTAACATACGAAATTATTTCGCGTTGGCGACGCAATACTCCCATTGTTGTATTTGCAGGTCCGGGTAATAACGGAGGCGATGCTTTGGCTGTGGCTCGTATGTTGTCGTTAGAGGGGTATGCGGTAACAGCATACTTCTTTAACCCTACCGGTAATGCTTCGGCTAATACTCTCAAAAATTTTGAATTATTACAAGAGTTAAACATCTCATGTGAAGAGGTGGTTAAATCGTTTATCCCCCCTACATTGACAAAGGGAATGTTGGTGATAGACGGACTGTTTGGCGTTGGACTTAGTTCTCCGTTAAAGGGTGGCTATCCCTCTTTGGTACAACTTGTTAACAAATCAGAGGCTTCGGTTGTATCGATAGATATGCCATCAGGGCTCTTTGCAGAGGATAATACACAAAATAATCCGACCTTTATAATAAAGGCTGATGTAACAATTACATTTCAGTATCCTAAATTGGCATTTATGTTAGAAGAGAATGCCGATTATATTGGTGAGTTGATAATTGCTGATATAGGAATCTCTCCGGAGATAATAGAGGAGAAGGAGACTCCTTTATACTATCTTGAGACTGTTGAGGTTGCCGGGTTGTTGAAAAAGCGACCAAGATGCTCCGATAAACGTCAGTATGGTCATATGCTGTTGGTTGCAGGTAGTGCGGGAATGATGGGTGCGGCAGTTATGGCATCAAAGGCGGCATTACGCTCAGGGGTGGGATTGATAAGTGTTCACTCGGCAGCGTGTGGCGAGGATATAATGCAATCATCAGTGCCAGAGGCAATGTTTATAGCCGATTCAAATATGAACAGAGTCACAAACTGTTCTCTCTCAAAATGGCACAATGTTGTAGCGGTTGGTCCGGGTTTAGGAAAACACAGAGATACAGCAGAGGCATTAACATACCTCTTAAACAAAGCAAATGTCCCAATGGTTATAGATGCTGATGCTCTTAATATTATTGCTGAAACTAAGGGGCTATTCTCAAGAATACCAAAGTATTCGGTAATTACTCCTCATAAGTATGAGTTTGACAGACTTTTTGGCCCATGCAAAACAATGTATCAACGTTTAATTAAAGCCAAACAGGTTGCTGTTGAACACGAAATAACAATTGTATTGAAAGGTGCTAATACTGCAATAGTAAAACCAAGCGGAGAGATATTCTTTAATAGTACAGGTAATCCGGGAATGGCAACGGCAGGAAGTGGCGATGTTTTAACAGGTGTAATATCAGCATTGATAGCTCAAAGTTATGCACCGTCTGATGCGGCAGTATTGGGTGTGTTCTTGCATGGAATGGCAGGAGATATCTGTTTGGAGAGCGAATCGCAAGAGTCTTTGATGGCAAGTGACATAGTTAAGAATCTTGGTAAGGCATTTAAAAAGTTACATACTTATAATGTAAAATAACAATGAAAAGAGTATTATCAATAGTATTAATAATGGTATCTGCAATCTCTGTTGCAGCCGAAAAAGGGAAACAGATAGCCGCAAGTTTTAACGACTATTCAGTATCATACGTATTGCCAAAAACGGTAATAGATGTTGATATAACACTCGAACTTACGCAGTTAAAAGCAGGTCCTTATGCTAACTATTCTCAAAAATATTTGGGAATACCGGCACAAATAACAAGTGATTCAAAAAGTTGGCGAGTAGTCTCAATGTCGGCACAAGTGGCAAGTATCCCCGATAAGGATATATACTATAACGTGCAGTTAAAGAGTGGAGCTACACCATATATCTATATTGATGAGGAGGGTGTACTGATGGCTGTAAATGCTGAGCCTGCAATTGAAACATCGGTTGAAGAGATTCCGGTGGAGGGAAAAATGACTCCCTCGCCTCTTGTCGACAACAGTTACTCGTACGCTTTAACCGAAGAGATGTTGCTTTCAGGCTCAAACATTAGAATGGCAGAGTTGGCTGCCAAGCAGATATATCGTCTAAGGGAGAGTCGTACCGATATAATAACAGGAGACTCGGATCAACGCTTTGATGGGGAGGCTCTGAAACTGATGCTTGAACAATTGGCAGAGCAAGAGTCACGCCTGACCGTTATGTTTACAGGAACAAAGCAAACACAAAGAAAAACCGTAAGAGTTAGATGGATTCCTGACGGAGAGTGCGAAGATGTTGTTATTGCAAGAATCTCAGAGAAAGAGGGATTGGTTGATAGTGACAATCTCAGTGGCGAACCAATATATGTGTCGTTAAACAATGTTGAACGTGCAAAAACTCCGTTGGATTCAAAGGGAAATCCTTTTGTTTTGCCTGAGAACTCGGTAATATACAACATTCCGGGAGAGGCTCAACTATCATTAACATATCAAGGTGAACTACAATTTAACAAGAGAGTTGAGTTGACACAATTTGGTATTAAATTTGGGTTAGCCCCAAAACTATTTGTTGATAAAAAAGTACAAACTTATATGATATTACATCCCAATACAGGAGCAATAAAAGAGATTGGCAAGAATGTATTGGCTGAATAAAAAAAGTATGGATATAAAAGTTACAGCACCCCCAATAGTTAGAGGAGACATAGGTCTGCCCTATTCAAAAAGTATAAGCAATAGAGTGTTGTTGTTAAATAAATTATCAAAGAGTAAGGTCTTGCCCGAGAATATCGCTGTTTGCGATGACTCGGAGATGATGCGTAGTGCCCTTTCGGTAACTTCAGGAGAGGTAAATACCGGTGCGGCAGGAACAGCAACGCGTTTCTCGTTGGCATATCTCTCAATGACACCGGGCGAGTATCAACTTACCGGCTCTGTGAGAATGAAACAACGCCCTATTAAAATATTGGTAGAGGCTTTGCGAAAAATAGGTGCAGAGATAGAGTATGCTGAACGTGAGGGATATTTGCCTTTAAACATCAAGGGAAAAGAGTTAGAGGGTGGAGAAGTGGAGCTATCGGGTAGTGTAAGTTCGCAATATATATCTGCCTTGTTGATGATTGCTCCATATACCAAAAGAGGAGTAAAACTAACTCTGACCGGGAATATAGTATCGTTACCCTACATAAAAATGACACTATCGCTAATGTCGTTGTATGGGGTAGAGGCTCGAATGGCGGGAAATCAAATAGATATCCCAACAGGCAGATACAATCCATTATCCTATCGTGTTGAGGCAGATTGGTCGGCAGCATCATATTGGTATGGATTTGTGGCGTTAGCAAACGATGCAGATATTGTTCTTGAAGGATTGGATAACGTAAGTATTCAAGGCGATTCAAAGGTTGTGTCGCTATTTACTCCGTTGGGAGTAGCAACAGAGTATAACGATGGCTATGTTGTATTAAGAAAATGCAATATGGTTAAGAAAACATACGAAGTTGATTTAACCGATACTCCCGATTTGGCACAGACCTTAGTTGTTGTTGCTGCAATGAAAGGAGTCTTATTTAAAATTTCAGGACTTCAATCGTTGAGAATAAAGGAGACCGACAGAATTGCTGCCTTGGTAAAAGAGATGCGTAAATTAGGTTACATTTTAGATGATTCAGAAGAGGGTACTTTAAAATGGACAGGTGATAGATGCTCTCAAGAAGAGGATGTAGAGATTGATACATACGATGATCATCGTATGGCTATGTCGTTCTCAATTGCATCATATCTATATCCCGGTATAAAGATAAAATCATCAGAGGTGGTAACAAAGTCATATCCAAAATTCTGGGAAGATTTATCAAAAGTAGGATTTAGTATTGAGTAATGATAGCGGTTTGGATAATCATAATATCAATTTGCGTAGTAGGAGTGATAGCGTCATTGTTGTCACGCTATACCACAATAGGAAAGCAAACTAAAGAGGAGGCTCAGAAAGCCGCCAAAGTTGATGCTGAGTGTTGTGGAATGCACGAAACTTGCGAAAAAGATTCTCTTCTGACAGCAATAAGCAAAGAGATAGAGTATTATAATGATTATGAGTTAGATGCTTATAAGGGGGTGCCATGTGAGGAGTATGATAAAGAGGCTGTTGCTGCATTTGAAGAGGTTTTCTATACATTGCGAAGCGAGGAGGTGGCAGGATGGGTAAGAAGCCTATGTTTGAGAGATATAGAGTTGCCCGAGCAAATACGTGATGAAGTATTGCTGGTGGTATCAGAGCGTCGAATAAAAAGTAATTAGATGGAAATAGTCCAGTATTCATTCTTTATAAACGCAGCAGTTGCAATAACACTAATTTCAATAGTAGCAGGTATTGTAGGTACATATATAGTATCGCGAAGAATGTTGTTTATAGCAGGAGGTATAACCCACGCCTCATTTGGAGGATTGGGATTAGGGGTATATCTTGGAATCTCTCCCTCTATAACTGCATTGATATTTGCCTTGGCCTCGGCATTTGGAGTTGAGGCACTGTCGCAAAGAAAAAGGGTGAGAGAAGACTCTGCAATAGCTGTGTTCTGGGCATTGGGAATGGCATTGGGCGTGATATTCATATATATAACTCCCGGATATAATACAGGATTAACAGGTTTTCTCTTTGGTGATATATTGACCATCAACTCAAAAGATTTGCTAATATATACCATATATACTCTAATACTCTTTTTTATCTCTGTTATATATCGCAAGGAGATTTTATATACAGCTTTTGACAGGGAGTTTGCAAAGATACGGGGTGTAAAGGTTAAATTGATTGAGTATGTTGCAATGGTAGTAATATCGTTGGCAATAATATTGACAGTAAAACTAATAGGAATAATGCTGTTGCTATCGTTCATATCGTTACCTCAAATGAGTGCCGAACTCTTTACCCGCTCCTACAATAGGATAGTATTATTGTCAATCATTATATCGTTAACAGGTGGGGTATCGGGATTGTTGTTATCAACCTTTGCAAACGTTCCAACAAGTGCAACCATAGTATTTGTATTGATATTGATATATGCTATATTGTGGGGAGTGAAAAAGATAACAGCACCGCAAAGGATAAAAGAGCAATGTTGAATTAAAGCAAAGTTATAAGACAATAAAAATTAAATAAATACGTACTTTAATAAAAGTAAAAGTGTTGAAAAAAGTAAGGGTAAAAATAGTATTGATATTGACCATTATAGTTATGGTAATGGCGTGTTCTCCAAAAAAGAACACAAAGGCTACGCGTTTTTACCACGGCTTAACAACGCGATTTAACGTCTATTTTAACGGTAATGAGAGTTATAAAGAGTCGTTGAAGAATATGCAGAAAGATTTTAACGATGACTTCACCTCATTGGTACACATACACCCCGTAAGTGCCTATTCAAACGAGAAGGAACAGAAACCATCGGGAGATTTTAAAATACCTATTGATAAAGGAAAAAAAGCGATACAACTGCACTCAATAAAGAAGAAACCAAAGCGTGATCCAAAGAAAGCGTCCGATCCAAAATATAAAGCATTCTTAAACCGCGAGGAGTTTAATCCCTATATACACAATGCGTGGTTTATGATAGCAAGGTCGCAATTTTATCAAGGTGAATTTCTTGAGGCAGCATCAACATTCAACTATATAATACAACACTTCCCGTGGTTAGAGGATTTGGTAAAAGAGTCAAAGATATGGCTTATGCGATGCTATACCGAGTTAGGGTGGATGTATGAAGCAGAGGATGTAAAACACAAAATATCACTCGACTCCATACCCTCAAAAATGGAGGGAGAGTTATCAATGGTAACTGCTCAGTTTCATATAAACAAAGGAGAGTATAGTGAGGCAATACCATTCCTGAAAAAATCGATAGATGCACAAAAAGATAAATATCAAAAGGTGCGTCAAACGTTCCTCTTGGCCCAGTTGTACCAAAAAACCGAGCAGAACAATTTGGCATACGATACCTATTCAAAGGTAATATCAATGAATCCTGTATATCGTACCGAATTTAATGCACGTATTAAGCAGACAGAGGTGATGTCAAATCAAGATACCTCAAAGGTTATAAAGGGGTTGAAGAAGATGACAAAGGCATCACGAAACAAAGAGTATCTTGACCAAATATACTATGCCATTGGAAACATCCACCTATCGGCAGGAGATACACTTAAAGCAATTGACTATTACATTAAAGCAAATAGTGAGAGTACCCGCAATGGTATAGAGAAGGCAATGAATCAGATAACATTGGGTAACATATACTTCTCACAACGCAAGTACACCAAAGCTCAACCCTGTTATGCCGAAGGTGTGCCACTGGTAAGCGAAGATTTTCCCAACTATACAACTCTTGTAAAACGCTCTGAAGTGTTGGATGATTTGGTGGTACACTCATCAACAGTAGAGTTGCAAGATAGCCTAAGGTATGTAGCTTCACTTCCTGAGGAGGAGATAATGAAACTTATTGAAAAGAAGATTGAGGAGGTAAAAGAGCAAGAACGACTATTGGCAGAGGAGATGGCTCGACAGGAGCATTTGGCAAATCAATCGGCAATGAACTCTGCCTTTGGACAATCATCATTGGGAGGAGCACAAGCACCAACTGGTCCAGCAATGCAGATAGGAGGAAAGAGTTCAAGCTGGTATTTCTACAACAAGGCAACCATTGCAACAGGTAAAACCGACTTCCAAAAGAAGTGGGGTAAACGTAAATTGGAAGATAACTGGCGAAGAATAAATAAAGCGGCATTCTCAATGTCTGATTTTGAGGAGTACGATTATGGAGCAGAGGAGGAGGCAGAACTACTTGCCGACTCATTGGCTCAGGTTGAGGCAGTGGCCGATTCGTTAGGTGCTCCAGTAACCGATACAAAAGATCCTCAATACTATCTCCAACAGTTGCCACGAACACCGGAGGATATTGCTCTATCGGATGAACTAATAATTGACGGACTCTTTAATATGGGAGTAATCCTTAAAAATGATTTAGAGGACTTTGAGGCGGCGATGAGTATCTTTGATAGATTAATGACTCAATATCCCGATAATGAATATATGTTAGAGACATACTATAACATATATTTGATGAATATGATTCAAAGGGATAAACTCACAGCCGAGGAGTATCGACAAAAGATATTAACCGAGTTTCCTGAAAGCAAATATGCACAAGCAATGAAAGATGCAAACTATCTCGAAAATATAAAGAATATGGAGGTAGAACAAGACTCGCTATATCGCACTATATACGAAACATTCATTGCCGGGGATAATAGCGGAGTTCATACCCAATACAACACTTTTACAGAGAAATATCCTCTCTCAAAACTGATGCCTAAATTTATGTTGGTAAATTCGTTGGCTTATGTGAACGAGGGAGATATAGATAACTTTAAGGATGCAATGAAACAGTTGCTTCAGAACTATCCCGAGGAGGATGTTGCTCCACTTGCAACAGCAATGTTAAAAGGAGTGGCAGAAGGTCGCGAAGTGGTTTCAGGAACAGGTCAACAAGATATATTTAAAATCAGATTAGGTGCAGGAGGAGTAGTAAACGATTCAATAGCAGATAAAAAAGAGTTGCCTCCATTTGTATGGGATAAAGAGGCTCCGCATCAAATGTTGATGGTCTTCTCTGCCGATAGTATTGATGCAAATCAGATATTGTTTATAGTAGCACGATACAACTTCACAAACTTCTATATAAAAGACTTTGACCTCGCTATATCAACAACCGATGGAGTGGGAATGTTACAAATAAAAGGGTTTGATAATTTGAGGGAGTTGATGCTATATCGTAGAAAAATTGAGAGTTCAGAGTTGATAGAGTTACCCGAAGGTGTAAGAATTGTGATGATAAGTGATGAGAATTACAACATTCTTATGCAAGGTAACACGTTTGAGAACTATTTTAATTTCTGGGAAACATCAATGGCAGCCGATGCCGAACTTGAAAACAGTAGTAAGTTATGAGAAAAGAGACTATACTTTGGGCAGATGATGAAATAGATATACTAAAACCTCATATCTATTTTCTTGAACAGAAAGGATACGAAGTAACAACCGTAACCAACGGACAAGATGCAATAGAGATGAGCGATAACAAGGAGTTCGATCTAATAATATTGGATGAGAATATGCCCGGATTAAATGGTATTGAGACGTTGAGTATAATTAAGGAGCAACGTCCCGATATTCCTGTTGTAATGATAACCAAGAGCGAGGAGGAGAATATCATGGAACAGGCGATAGGCAGAAAAATATCTGACTATCTGATAAAACCCGTAAATCCAAATCAAATACTGCTGACAATAAAAAAGAATCTCAATCGCAGGGAGATAATACAGGAGAAGGCAACTCACGCCTATCAGCAGGAGTTTACTCGCCTGTCAATGCAGATAGGAGATGCAAGAGATTATGAGGATTGGGCAGAAGTGTATAAACGTTTAGTATATTGGGAACTGGAGTTGCAACAGTCATCAAGTGAGTTGTTGCCAATGCTCGAGATGCAAAAGAGAGAGGCAAATGCAGCCTTTGCCAAATTTGTAAAAAAGAACTATGAAAAGTGGGTGACAACAGAGGCACATCCTTTAATGAGTAACGAAATCTTCAAAACAAAACTCTTCCCGCTATTAGATGAAGGCGAAAAGATATTCTTTGTATTGATAGATAACTTCCGCCTTGATCAATGGAGAACTATAAAACCTCTGTTGAATGACTATTTCTATGCCGAAGAGGATGTCTATTACAGTATCCTGCCAACGGCAACACAATATGCTCGTAATGCAATATTTTCGGGACTTATGCCCGATAAGATAGCAAAAATGTTCCCCGATTTATGGGTAGATGAGGATGAGGAAGAGGGAAAGAATTTAAATGAATCGCCACTCATACAGACACAAATAGATCGTTATCGAAAGAGATATAGTTTCTCATATACAAAGATAAACGATTCGGTATACGCAGAGAAGGTGTTGCAAAAGATAACCAACCTTCAAAACAATCAGTTGAATGTGTGTGTCATAAACTTTATTGATATGTTGTCTCACGCCCGAACTGAGTCTAAGATGATACGCGAGTTGGCATCAACCGGTGCGGCATACCGTTCATTAACAGAGTCGTGGTTTAAACACTCGCCTACATTGGATTTGCTGAAGAAGATGGCAGATATGGGGTATAAAATTGTATTGACAACCGATCATGGAACAATATATGTTGATAACCCCATTAAGGTGGTAGGAGATAAAAATACAAATACCAACCTGCGTTATAAAGTGGGAAAAATGTTAGGTTACAATCCTAAGGAGGTGTATGAAATAAAATCGCCCGAGAAGTTTGGATTGCCAACCTTAAATCTCTCCTCAACATATATATTTGCCTCTGATAACGATTTCTTTGCATATCCTAACAACTACAACTACTATGTAGGATATTACAAAGATACATTTCAGCATGGAGGAATATCAATGGAGGAGATGATAATACCATTAGTAACCTTGACAAAAAAATAATAAGAGAATGAATATAACATTAGAGATACCATCGTTAGACAAGATAAACGAAGTAGCACGAGAGTTTATTCGTAATATGGGCGATGCAACAGTATTTGCATTCTATGGAAATATGGGTGCAGGAAAAACAACATTCATCAAAGCCATTTGCGAAGAGTTAGGTATAAGCGAAGGAGTAAACAGTCCAACCTTTGCCATAGTAAACGAGTATCGTTCCGATACAACAGGAGAGTTGGTGTATCACTTTGATTTCTATCGCATAAACAAATTGGAGGAGGTTTACGACTTAGGCTACGAAGATTACTTTTATAGCGGAGCATTATGCTTCTTAGAGTGGAGCGAAAAGGTTGAGGAGTTGTTGCCCCCTGAAACTGTAATGGTAACAATCAAAGAGGTAGAGAACTCGGCACGAGTGGTGGAGTGTAAACCAATATAGAGAATATGCTGAATATAGTAGCGGCAATAATATTTTTGATATTAGGGTTATTATCAATTTCGGCATCCATATTTAATTTTAACTGGTTCTTTACAAGCGAGAATGGTAAGATGTTTGTAAAGCTCTTTGGTAGAAAAGGTGCAAGAGTTTTTTATGGAATAGTGGGAATATTAATACTCTATATGGCGTATTATGTGTATAGTATGCCCATATCTTAAAATAAAATGGTAATTTTGTAGAACTAACAAAAATATAATAATATGAACAAGCAAGGATACGTTGAGATAAACGAGCATAAACAGACAAAAAGATATTGTCAAACATTGGATTTAGTTGCCGATGCTGAGAAGATAGCAGAGTATCGTAAATATCATCAATCGGAGCATATATGGGATATAGTCCCTGAAGGTTTACGTTCAATAGGTATATATGATATGGAGATATACATATTGGGAACACGCCTCTTTATGATTGTTGAGACACCAATTGATTTTGATTGGGATGAGGCATTTGGTAAGTTAGCACAGATGCCGGGTCAAGATGAGTGGGAGGCATTTGTTGGAGCATTCCAAAAAGCACCCGAAGGGGCATCGTCAACCGAGAAGTGGCAAATGATGGAGCAGATGTTTAAACTATCTGAAATCAAAAAATAGTTATCTCAAAATAGAATATGGGAATAAATATATTAGAATATTTAAAAACTCTATTATCAGAGACCAACATATCTACTGATAATGTTGAAATAGTGGCACGAATAGTATTGGGTATAATAGTAGTATTACTCTCTATATTGTCATACTATCTATCTCGTTGGATTATAACAAACCCACTTCGCAAATTAGCGAAGAGATCTAAAGCATCTTGGGACGATAAACTCTTTGAACGTAAGTTGCCAAATAGAGTATCTAAGATAGTACCAGCGGTAATAGTATATTTAATGTTGCCATCGGTATTACCTCAAGATATGTTTGCCTATATGTTCTTTGCTAAATTGAGCATACTCTATATAGTAGCAGAGGTAATGCGAACATTGTCAGGTGTTATAACATTTGCCTACGATGTAGTTTTGCAAAGCGAAAAATTTAAAGACCGCTCACTAAAAGGGGTATTCCAAGTAATACAGATGCTTATGATATTCATTGGAATATTGGTAATGATAGCGGTAATGATAGATAAACCGGTAGGTGCACTAATAGCAGGATTGGGAGCATCGGCGGCAATCCTGACCTTGATATTTAAAGATTCATTTGTTGGACTTATAGCAGGGTTACAACTCTCGTATAACGATATGTTACGCCCCGGAGATTGGATAACAGTACCTGGGAAGAATGTTGATGGAGATGTATTAGAGGTAACACTCAATACTGTAAAAGTTCGTAACTTTGATAATACAATCACTACCATTCCGCCAATAGCACTGATAAATGACTCTTTCCAGAACTGGAGAGGGATGAGCGAGTCTGCTGGGCGAAGGATAAAACGAGCCATTGAAATAGATATGTATTGCATTGAATTTGCGAGAGAGGAGTTGATTGCAAAACTATCAGAAAAATACCCCGCAGTAAAAGAGTATGTTGAAAATCGCACCGAAAAAGATATAGAACGAGGAGATATAACAAATATAAAACTATTCAGGGTATATGTTGAGAACTATATAAAAAGCAATTCAGATACAGCAAAGAGTGCAACAAAGATGGTTCGATACTTAGAACCCTCATCAGAAGGATTACCCTTTGAACTATACTTCTTTAGTGCAAATAAAGATTGGGTATATTACGAGAATTATGCATCGGATGTTATGGAACACATAATAGCCGTAATGGTAGATTTTGAATTAAAACCATATCAAAGAGCGTCGGGCGTTGATAATAGAAAAACAACCCTGCGCCCATCATCAAAATAGGAGATGAAGATGCAAAAAATTATATATGCTTTTGTTGCGGTTATGTTTTTTATGAATGTAACCGTATCAAAAGCATCACTATTTAAAACAGGACTAACAGATACCGACTCAATATCTGTTTCGCTATTAACAGCATCGCAAGGAAAACAGATATACGAAAAGTTTGGTCATACAGGAATAAGAATACACATCCCATCAAAAAAATTTGATGGGGTATATCACTATGGACTATTCTCATTTGAAGAGCCACACTTTGAGTATCGTTTTGTAAAGGGCGAAACCGATTATATGATAGGACTTATGCACTATCACGATTTCTTGACAATGTATGCCATAAGAGGTAGCAGTGTTAGAGAATTACCACTACTATTAACACAAGAGGAGGCTCACAATCTTTATGAAGCCCTAATGGTAAATATGTTGCCCGAAAATCAAACATATAGGTATTCGTTCCTATATGACAACTGTGCAACCCGACCATTAGAGATAATAAAACGCAACTTGACAGGAACACTAATAGTTGATACCACCAACGTAGAGTTGCCAACATACCGTAATCTGATTCACGAATGTACATCACAAGACGAGTGGCTTACATTTGGATTAGACCTTATTCTTGACGGAGAGGTAGATGAGCAGATATTAATACCCGATAAGCCATTCTTACCACATATAACAGAACAGATATTTGCTACGGCAAAAATAGATAGGGGAGGAGTGGTAGAACAAATAGCAACAACACCCAAAGAGGTATTGGCGGCACGAGAATCAGAGGTTAAAACTTCAATATTAGATATTCTTACTCCCAATATTTTTGCTTTTGGAGTGCTAATAGCAGTTCTAATAATCTCGTTTATTGATTACAAGAACAAGATACATAGTAGAATAACCGATACTATACTCTTTGCAATATTCGGAATACTTGGGATATTGGTATATTTCTTGTTGCTCTTCTCAGAGCATCCAGCAGTGTCGGCAAACATAAACGCAATGTGGTTACACCCTATATGGTTAGTAGTGATACCGTTCATCTGGATAAGAAAATATCAAAAGTTTCTAAATTGCTATCATTTTATTAACTTTGCACTTTTATTGCTCTATCTTATAGTAGTAGCATTTGCAAAGCAAGAGGTGGGATTGGCTACAATATTGCTTGTAACTACATTACTAATAAGGTCAGTAACATATATCGCCGTAGAGCAAAAACGTAAGTAACAGACATAAAAGAACAGATGAACAGGTTTTTAACACCGCTAATAATATTAATGCTATCGGTCACTGCACAATCGCAGGAGCGAGGAGTTGATATGCCCAAACTGGTAGTGGGCATAACAATAGACCAGCTTCGCACCGATTACATTGATATGATGCAACATCTGTTTGGAACAGGCGGATTTAACCGCTTAATGACAGAGGGTGTAGTGTATGAAAATCTCAATTATGGATATGGCGATATAACCAGAGCCTCATCAGTGGCAACAATATACACAGGGACTCATCCATCTACTCACTCAATAACTTCAAACACTCGATTCAATCAAGAGAAAAAGGAGATATATCCAATATTGAGTGACAAGAACCAATTAGGAAATTTCACAAGTGAGGCACTCTCTCCCCGAATAATATCGGTATCAACCATAACCGATGAACTAAAATCGGCAACATCGGGAGAGTCAAAAATATACTCCGTAGCACCAACCTCAGAGGTGGCAATAATCTCGGCAGGACACGCAGCCAACTCTGCCTTTTGGTTAAACGAAGAGAACGGAAAGTGGGCAACTTCAACATACTACAAAGAGGTGCCAATCTTTGTAACTGAGCATAACATAAAAAACGGACTCGATACCCGTATAGATAAAACTGTTTGGTCGCCAATGCTACCCCTTTGGAAGTACGATGGACTACCATACAATCAACCCGAGTTTGCCTTTAAATACTTTTTTGATGGCGATGATAAATATAAAAATCTAAAACTATCGGCATTAGTAAACAGTGAAGTAACAACCGTTGCCTGTTCAATATTGGAGAAAGGACGCTTAGGTAAAGGCACAGTTCCCGATATGCTCAACGTGGGATACTATGCAGGAAACTACAAAGAGCAGAATGTTCGTGATTACGGTGTAGAGATACAAGATACCTATCTACGCTTGGATAAGGAGATAGAGACACTACTTCAAACTATTGATAGTACAGTAGGTTTGGATAATGCTTTTATTTTTATTGTATCAACAGGGTATAGCAACTTTGAGGCACGTCCATACGGACTATACGGAGTACCCACAGGGCAATTCTACCCACGCAAAGCAACCGCATTACTAAACTACTACCTGATGGCTATGTATGGTCACGAGGAGTGGGTAATAGGCTACCACGATAAAGAGATATATCTAAATCGTGAACTGATAAAAAAGAAAGAGCTTAACCTTGAAGAGTTTGTAGTAAATAGTGCCGAGTTTCTGTCGCAAATGGAGGGAGTACAAGATGCTCTAACCTCATATCAAATCTTACATGGCGATATAGTAGCGGTTGCTCCCCAACGCCGAAGATATAGCCGTCAACACTCAGGCGATATAGTATTAGAGATAAAACCGGGCTGGGAGATAAACTACGAAGAGGAGGAGAAGAAAAACGAATATATACAATATAATGCAGTACCAACACCGTTGATATTCATAGGTAAAAACGTAACACCTAAAAGAGTATCTACACCAGTTGATGCAACAGCAGTAGCCCCGACCGTATGTAGAGCAATACGAATACGTGCCCCGAGTGCTTCAAAGTCGTACCCCCTAATATTGAATAGTAAAACAGAAACAAAATAAACAACATATAAAATAACAATAAAAATGGCATTTGTCGATATATTAAAAAAACTATTTGGAAACAAATCTCAACGCGATATGCGTGAGATACAACCATACGTAGAGAGTATAAAAACAGCATACGAAACAATAAAACCTCTCACAAACGATGAGTTGAGAGCAAAAATTGATGAGGTAAAACAAGAGATACAAGATGCAGTTGCCTCAGAAAAGGAGCGAATAGCTCAACTAAAAGCAGAGGTTGAAACACTCCCATACGAAAAGAGAGAGAGTTATTGGACCGAAATTGATAAATTAGAGAAGACTGTTCTTGATAAATACGAGGCAAAACTTAACGAAGTGATGCCCGTAGTGTATGCCGTAGTAAAAGATACCGCAAGACGTTTCGCTGAGAGTGAGGAGATAGAGGTAACAGCAACCGAATTTGACCGTACGTTAGCTGCCGAAGGACGTGACTTTATACGCATCGAAGGTGACAAAGCAATCTACACCAACCACTGGATAGCAGGAGGAAACGAAGTTAAGTGGGATATGGTACACTACGATGTACAACTCTTTGGTGGAGTAGTGTTACACAAAGGAAAAATTGCAGAGATGGCAACAGGAGAGGGAAAAACATTGGTGGCAACCCTACCTGTATTCCTGAATGCTTTAACCCGCAATGGAGTTCACGTAGTAACAGTGAACGACTACTTGGCAAAACGTGACTCGGAGTGGATGGGACCACTTTATATGTTCCACGGACTGTCAGTTGATTGTATCGATAAACACAAACCCAACTCTGATGCTCGTCGTAAAGCATACAATGCCGACATTACCTTTGGAACAAACAACGAGTTTGGTTTCGACTACTTGCGTGACAATATGGCAATCTCGCCACAAGACTTGGTGCAACGTGCTCACAACTATGCAATTGTCGATGAGGTTGACTCGGTATTGATTGACGATGCTCGTACTCCATTGATTATCTCAGGACCAGTACCAAAAGGCGAAGACCAACTGTTTGAACAGTTCTGTCCTAAAGTGGAGGAGTTGTATCGTGCGCAACGCACATTGGCAAACCAACTATTAGCCGATGCACGTAAAAAAATTGCGTCAGAGGATAAAGAGGTGCGTCGTGAAGGTGGACTATTACTATTCCGTTGTTACAAAGCACTCCCCAAAAATACACCATTAATCAAGTATTTGAGTGAGCCGGGAATAAAAGCCCTAATGTTGGAGACCGAAGCATTTTATATGCAGGAGAATAACCGACAAATGCATGTGGTAACTGATCCCTTGTTCTTTGTAATAGATGAGAAGAACCATAGTGTTGATTTAACCGATAAAGGATTGGATATAATCTCAAGGAATATGGATGATCCCAACTTCTTTGTCTTGCCCGATGTAGGCTTGCAAATCTCTGAATTAGATAGTGAGAATATATCGGCAGAAGAGAAACAAGAGAAGAAAGATGCCATATTA
Source organism: Bacteroidales bacterium (assembly GCA_017521245.1). Taxonomy (NCBI): domain Bacteria; kingdom Pseudomonadati; phylum Bacteroidota; class Bacteroidia; order Bacteroidales; species Bacteroidales bacterium. The sequence goes on along the minus strand of JAFXDI010000013.1, from coordinate 7,495 downwards.
CAAGACTATGCAATCAAGCAAGAGCGTACCCACACAATACATCAACTATTAAAAGCATACGCACTCTTCAATAAAGATGAAGAGTATGTGGTAATTGACAACAAAGTAAAAATAGTTGATGAGCAGACAGGTCGTATTATGGAGGGGCGTCGCTATTCAGACGGACTTCACCAGGCAATTGAGGCAAAAGAGCGAGTAACCGTTGAGGCGGCAACCCAAACATTTGCAACCATTACACTCCAAAACTACTTCCGTATGTATCACAAACTGGCAGGTATGACAGGTACTGCCGAGACCGAAGCAGGAGAGTTTTGGGATATCTATAAATTAGATGTAATCACTATCCCCACTAACCGTCCAATATTACGCAACGATATGGAGGATCGCGTTTACAGAACAAAACGCGAAAAATACAATGCCGTAATTGAGGAGATTGAGGAGTTGGTAACAGCAGGGCGTCCCGTATTGGTGGGAACAACTTCGGTTGAAATATCAGAGTTGTTGAGCAAAATGCTTAAGATGCGTCGCATTGAACACAACGTATTGAATGCCAAATTACACCAAAAAGAGGCTGATATTGTAGCACAAGCAGGACAACGCGGAACAGTAACCATAGCAACCAATATGGCAGGACGTGGTACCGATATTAAACTATCTGATGCAGTAAAAGAGGCAGGAGGATTAGCAATCATCGGTACAGAGCGTCACGAGTCGCGTCGTGTTGACCGTCAGTTACGCGGACGTTCAGGACGTCAGGGAGATCCAGGTTCATCAGTATTCTTTGTATCATTTGAGGACAACCTGATGCGTCTGTTTGCATCAGACAGAATGGTGAAGATATTGGATAGTTTCGGATTTAAAGAGGGCGAGATGATACAACACAGAATGGTATCAAACTCAATTGAAAAAGCACAACGCAAAGTTGAGGAGAACAACTTCGGAATCCGTAAACGTCTATTGGAGTATGACGATGTAATGAACTCGCAACGTGAGTTGATATACTCAAAACGTCGCCATGCATTAATGGGAGAGAGAATTGGAATTGACATAATGAATATGATAGCAGACTCGGTAAGTTCTATGATAGATATTTACTCTTCAGACTCTGACTATCAATCATTGCAAGAGGATGCCCTTAAAACATTTGCTGTTGAGTTGCCATTTGATGAAGCAACATTCAGTAAAGAGAAAAAACAAATCCTCAATGATAAACTATACGAAACCGTAATAGATGCCTTCAACAGAAAACAAGCACAGTTGGCATCGGTTGCATATCCTGTAATAAAAAGAATTTACGAAAATGAGGGAAATCGTTACGAGGATATAATGATACCTGTAACTGATGGAAAACGTGTATATAACATAAAATGTAACTTAAAAGAGGCATACGAAACCGAAGGAGCATCAATATGCAAGCAATTCCAGAAATCAATATTGCTATACATAATTGATGAATCTTGGAAAGAGCATCTTCGTGATTTGGACCAATTACGTCAATCGGTACAAGCAGCAAGTTACGAGCAGAAAGATCCCTTGTTGATATACAAGATAGAGTCGTTCGGATTGTTCCGCGATATGTTAGAGACAACAAACCGTAAGAGTGTTTCAATTTTGTTAAGAGGAAGAATTCCTATGCGTGAAGGCGAAGAGGTACGTGAGGCAGCACCTGAGCGTCGCCAAGATTACAGCCGTTACCGCACACAAAAAGATTCACTCTCTGAACAACAAGAGAGAGCAACTGCATCGGGAGGTGGAGCATCAAGTTCAGCAGGACATACACCAATAAAGGCTGAGCCTAAAGTTGGACGTAATGAGCCATGCCCATGCGGAAGTGGTAAGAAATACAAAAACTGCCACGGAAAAGGTTTGTAGTTAAATAAGTTGTTAGTTAACGAACATACGTTCGTTAACTAACAACTTTTTTCGCCGACACCCATAAAAGTATATAGGTTATAGCCGCGTTAATCATCAAAAGTTCGTAGCCAGTTTTGTAACCTATGGTGTGTTGTAAGGTGTAACTCAACGCAAAGCAGATTATGGGTGATGCAATGGCAAAATAGGGGATATGTTTGTCGTTAGGTCTGCCTTTGCTAATCAAACCGTATGCAAACAATCCCAATAGTGGACCATACGTGTAACCTGCAATAGTGTAGATGGCATCAATAACACTGTCGCTGTTCATATATCTGATTGCCATAATAATAATGGCAAACAACACGGCCATACCAATATGAGAGATTTTCCTTACCCTCTCTGCTCTGTTGCTATCCATCTTGTCGGTACGCAAAATATCCAAGCAGAACGAAGTGGTGAGCGAAGTCAAAGCCGAGTCGGCACTCGAAAAGGCTGCCGCAACAATACCAATACAGAAGAGTACCATTACAGCACCTCCCAAATGGTTGGTAGCCAAAAGCGGAAGAAGTTCATCGCCCTTCTCAGGTATGACAATCCCATTATAAGATGCAAATGCTAAAAGCAAAATGCCAATACACAAGAATATCAAATTAACAGGGATAAATGCCACTCCATAAATATACATATTGCGTTGTGCCTCTTTTAAACTTTTGATAGTAAGGTTCTTTTGCATCATATCCTGGTCGAGCCCTGTCATAACAATAGTTATGAAAATGCCACTAAGGAATTGCTTGAAGAAGTTCTGCTTTGAACCCCAGTCATCAAAAACAAATATATTTGAGTGTTGGCTGTTTGTAATAATAGATACAGTCTCGCTAAAGCCAATACCCATCTTTGACATAATGGCATAGATAATCAGCCCTGCCGCAGTAAGTAAAATAACGGTTTGTAAAGCATCAGTTCTGACAATTGACCTTATACCTCCTTTGTTTGAGTATAGCCAGATAAGGAAGATAATTGATATTGTAGTAATCTCAAACGGAACGCCTAACTCATTAAATACCAGACTTTGCAGAATTAGAACCACTAAAAACAGACGAGCCGCCGCACCGGTTATTTTTGATATAATAAAAAATATTGCACCAGTTTTGTAACTCTTTGATCCAAAACGTTCATCAAGGTATTTATAAATCGAAATCAGATTTAACTTATAATATAGGGGTAAAAGAACTTTGGCGATAATGATATAACCAACGGCAAAACCAAACACCATCTGCATATAGTTCATATCAATACTCTTTGGCATCCCGGGAACAGAAACAAATGTAACCCCCGAAATTGATGTGCCAATCATACCAATAGCTACCAACCACCATGGTGAGTTACCATTGCCTCTGAAAAAAGCATCGTTACCGCCCTTCTTTGCCGATAGTCGGGCAATAATAGTAAGCAAAGTAAAGTAGCCTATAATGATAAACAATATTAAAATACCATTCATTTATCTGTAATAATAAAAAATTTTGTACGAAGATATTGAAAAAAACTCAGATGTTGTTTCTGGTAAGTTTTGAAACCGAAACAATTTTGCAATATTAGAAAAAAATATAAGAAAATTCAAACAATATCTTTGATTGTTAAATCAAAATAATTAATTTTGGCACATAATTAAAAAATAAAAGTGATGAATACTATAAAATTAGAGTTAGAGAAGGCACTTGGAGCATCGGCTCAAGAGCAACTTCAAAAGATAGCCCCGGAGGTAGAGAAAGCAATAGAGACACTCTATGCAGGTAATGGAGCAGGAAACGATTTCTTAGGATGGTTAAACCTACCAGCAGAGATTGACCACAAGTTTTTAACCGATATTGAGACAACAGCAAACTCGCTACGCCGAAAATGTCGTTTTGTTGTAGTAATTGGTATTGGAGGAAGTTATCTTGGAGCAAAAGCAGTAATTGATGCACTATCAAGCACCTTTGCATGTTACGATGCAAATGCAAAAACACAAGTGCTTTTTGCAGGACACAACATTGGGGAGGATTACTTGGCTGATATGCAAGAGTTCTTAAAAGATAAAGAGTTTGGTATTATCAATATCTCTAAATCAGGAACAACAACTGAGCCTGCAATCGCATTCCGTTTGTTAAAACAACAACTTGAAAATCAAGTAGGAAAAGGCGAGGCACAACGCCGTATTGTTGCAATTACTGATGCCTCAAAAGGTGCATTGCGTACATTGGCAGATAACGAAGGTTACAAAACATTTGTTATCCCCGATAATGTAGGAGGACGCTTCTCAGTTCTTACTCCTGTTGGATTGTTGCCAATAGCAGTGGCAGGATTTGATATTCGAGTTCTTGTAGCAGGAGCACAAAATATGATGCAACAATGTAAAACTGCTCCATTTGAAAGCAACATTGCAGCACAATATGTAGCAGCACGTAACATACTATATCGTGATGGTAAAAAGATTGAGATATTAGCAAACTTCAATCCTAAACTACACTACCTTGCAGAGTGGTGGAAACAACTCTACGGAGAGAGCGAAGGAAAAGAGGGTAAAGGAATATTCCCTGCATCAGTTGACTTTACAACAGACCTTCACTCAATGGGACAATGGATACAAGAGGGAGAGCGTACAATCTTTGAAACAGTAATCTCTGTTGAAAACGTTAACAATACATTGGTAATACCAACCGACAAAGAGGACCTTGATGGTTTGAACTACTTGGCAGGAAAACGAGTTGACTATGTAAACAAAATGGCTGAGTTGGGAACTCAAATGGCACACGTAGATGGCGGTGTACCCAACATTCGCATAGTAATACCTGCAGTACGAGAGAACTGTTTAGGAGCATTAATCTACTTCTTTGAGGCAGCATGTGCAATAAGTGGTTACACATTGGGCGTAAATCCATTTAATCAACCGGGAGTAGAGGCATACAAAAAGAATATGTTCCGTCTATTGGAGAAACCCGGTGTAAAATAGCAGATTACATATTATAATAAGTTAAAAGAAAGGGACTGCACTCTAAAAGTGTAGTCCCTTTCCTCTAATGACTTTAAAATACAAATGACTCAAATAATAAATAATGTTAATTTTTTTTGCAGAAAACGATTGAAATTCAGAAAATATATTTAAATTTGTTGATTGGAATGAGTTAAAAATATATTGTACTAATTTAAAACTATATTTTATGAAGAAATTTTTACTTTTTGTAGTAGCATTTTTGTTTGTAGCAGCAAACTCTTATGCTGATTATTGTGCAGGAACAGCTCCTAACAGTGGAGGTGGTAACTACTATGCAATTAATAAAATTGTGGCAAAGGTTAATGGCGCAGAAGCCTTTACATGGAACAGCGATGGGTCTAATGTGCAAGACGCTTCATCAACTTGTTCAATGGAGATTGAAGCAGGAGATGTGCTAACATTTGTTATGAGTTCAATTACAAATGAGGGAGGAAAACACTCACAATGGGGACAAACAATCTTGTATTTTGACTGGAATCAAAATCAAGATTGGACCGATTCCGGAGAGAAATATGTAGTTTATACAAATCCCGGTACACCTCAACTAGGAATAGAATATTCAGTAACAGTTCCTTCAAACTTTGAGTGGAGTACAACAGAGTTAAAATTCAGAATGAACTCAGGTGAGGCTCCACAACACAACTCATACGGCGAGGCTACCCCTTGTCAAGCATTATCTCGCGGATTGATGGCAACATTCAAGGCTACAAAACCTGTTGCTGTGGCAGAGAGAACAATTACTTTCCAAGTTTCACCTGTTGGAGCAGGAACATTGTCTAATTATCAAGAGTCATCAACAGTTGCAATCTCATCAGTGGCAACAGCAAATGCTGGTTTTGAGTTCGTTAACTGGACATTGAACGGAGAGGTGGTTTCAACTATAACCACAGTTATAGACAATACTGAGGGAGACAAAACTTATGTGGCTAATTTCCAAAGAGATCCCAAATTAGATCGTTCAGGATGGACAGCATCAGCAAGTTCAGAACATGCCAACAATGCTTCAGAAGGTATGGCACGTTATGCTATTGACGGAAACTTAGGAACTTGGTGGCACAACGAATATGACGGAGCAAACGCAGATAGAGATGTTCCTCACTGGATTATGTTTAATTTAGGTAGCATACAATCATTTGATGCGTTCAATTATGTATCTCGTACGGCAGATCCAAACGGATGTAATGGTAATATTAACAACTATACACTATATGTAAGTGATACAGCACCAAATACATCTAATATTTCAGGAACAATGACCGAAGTAAAATCGGGTTCATTCAACTATAATGCTCAAGAGCATAAGATTGATTTGGGAACAACTGTAAGTGGACAATATGTATTGTTGTATGCATCAACTACATTCGGAAATGCAGGAGCGAATTTACACGCAAACTGTGCTGAGTTCTATTTGTATCTAAGTTCATATACAGTGTCAGTGTCATCATCAGATACAACAAAGGGAATAGCATATATTGGCACAGAAGGAACAACTTCTATGTCATGTGCATCTGACGGAAATGATACCGTAACTTTAACAGCCGTAGCAGCAACAGGATACCAATTTGTAAACTGGACACTTGATGGTGTTGAGGTATCAACAGATGCAGTATATACAACAACAGCGGTAACAGAGAATCGTGATTATGTAGCAAACTTTGAGTTCAAACCAGTAGAGCCACGTACAGTAAAAGTTGCATCAAACGACAAAACAAAAGGATATGCGGTATTTGTATCTCCAATGCCCGAGGGAACAGCAACTGATGTAACAACAGGAGAAATAGTAACAGTAAGAGCTATTACACAAACAACAAATGATGAGTTTGTAAACTGGACAATCAATGGCGAGGTAGTATCAACAGAAGAGACATACTCATACGCAGGAGCAGAGGCAGTAACAATTCAAGCCAACTTTGCAACTCTATATCCTGTAAACATTGTAAAAACAACAGGCGGCTCAATTTCGGTAAAACAAGGTTCAACAACTTTGACAAGTGGCGATAGAGTAGCAGAGGGTTCAATAATCACTATCACAGCAGAGGGATCATCAAACCAATGGCTTAAAACTCTATTGATAAACGGAGAAAATGTATTGCCAAGCAGTCAAGTTAAAGAGTTCACAACACAAGTGAAAGTGAACGGAGTAACTAACATCACAGCAACATTTGGAACCCCTGCAATGATATTGACATACGAATATACAGGAGGAGGTTACATTGAGGTATGGACCAGCGACTCATACAACGAGGGCGATGAGGAGACTTTCCCCGTAATTCCAGCAGGAGATCAATATGCAATGTGGGATGAAATAGAAGGTGAGTCGGTATGTATCTTCATATATCCACAAGCAGGAGAAGAGTTGTTGTCATTAACAATCAATGGCGATGATTATGACTTTGCAACAGACTTGGAAGAGTATGGCGATATATTCTATGAGCCAACCGAGCCACTACACATAGTAGCCGAGTTCTCAGGAATTTGGAATTCAGTTGAGAGTGCAGAGGTAGCAGAGACTACAATCTATGCAGTAGCAGGAGGTGTGCAAGTTGAGGTAGCCGAAGCAACAAACGTAGAGGTTTACTCAATAGCAGGAACATTGGTAGCCGAGAAAGT
>JAFXDI010000012.1 GCA_017521245.1 Bacteroidales bacterium | reverse complement strand
GGTAGTTGTTTAAAGTTAACTTCGGTTACTATACCTAATAGTGTTACCTCTATTGGAAATTCGGCTTTCGATGGTTGTTCAGGGTTAACTTCGGTTACTATTGGTAGCGGAGTTAGTGAAATTGGAGATTATGCTTTCTCAGGTTGTTCCGGGTTAACTTCGGTTACTATACCTAACAGTGTTACCTCTATTGGAGATTATGCTTTCTATGTTTGTTCAGGGTTAACTTCAGTTACTATTGGTAGCGGAGTTAGTGAAATTGGAGAATCGGCTTTCGGTAGTTGTTTAAAGTTAACTTCGGTTACTATACCTAATAGTGTTACCTCTATTGGAAAATGGGCTTTCAATGATTGTTCAAAGTTAACTTCGGTTACTATACCTAATAGTGTTACCTCTATTGGAGAATCGGCTTTCGATGGTTGTTCAGGGTTAACTTCGGTTACTATTGGTAGCGGAGTTAGTGAAATTGGAAATGATGCTTTTAGATATTGTAGTAAATTAAATTCTATCTATTCTTTAGCAGAATATCCTCCTCTTATCTACTCTAACACATTTAACAATGTAGATAAAACAATTCCTGTTTATATTCCAAAAGGGACAAAAGAGGATTATGAGTTTGAGTGGAGTGATTTTACCAATTTTATAGAGAGTGATTTTACAGGTATAGAGGATAGTAATATTTCTACAACAGAGATAAAGGTTATTGCAGGTAATGGTATTGATATCTGTAATTATTATGGCAAGTTGCAAGTTATCAACCTTGCAGGACAAGTTCTTAAAGATACCTATGTTAACGGCTCTGCTCAAATTACATTACCTAATGGAGTGTATATTGTTGTTATCGAAAACTATTCTCAAAAGATTGGAGTGTAGTTGTTAACTATTAATTATAAATAGCCACGTACATTAAAGTATGTGGCTATTACTATATATAATAGTTTTTTTTAAATCAACAATGATTTTGAATATCCCAAAAATATTAATAATTTTGCATTAATGAAATAGAACATCAAGACATTGATATATTTATAGCGTTTTTGCTATTGTACTTAGTTCAGAAAACTGCCAATTTTCATAACACTACAAGAACAATAAGCACAAGAACGCCTACGTGTATGCGTGGGTTGTATTGTATTGTAGTGTGGGTATGGCAGTACCTCTGAATAGTACAGATAACCCACGCTTTCTTTATTTAGTTATGCGTGAGGTTAAAAACGAGTTAAATTAACTTTATGTATAACTAAATTTTTATTTTTATGAAACTAAATTACTTTAAAACACTATTTGTAGCAACGCTGGTAATATTTGCTACAACAGCGTATGGCGAAACTTACAGTGGCGCATGCGGAACAAACGTTAATTGGAGCCTTGATACAGAAACAGGGCTTTTGAAAATTACAGGTACGGGAAAGATGAAAAGTAGGCCATGGAGTAGTTACAAAAGTTCAATTAAATCAGTTGAAATTGCAGAAGGTGTTACTTCTATTGGAAATTATGCTTTCGATAGGTGTAGCGTATTAACCTCAGTAACAATCCCAAATAGCGTTACTTCTATTGGGATTACTGCTTTCGAGAATTGTACAAACTTAACCTCAGTTACTATAAGCAACGGTTCTATTGGAAATTGCGCTTTCAATGAATGTTATGGGTTAACCTCGCTTACTATTAAAGAGGGTGTTACTTCTATTGGAAATTATGCTTTCAATGTATGTACAAACTTAACTTCAGTAACTATTCCAAATAGCGTTACTTCTATTGGAGATGCTGCTTTCAATGCATGTACAAACTTAACTTCAGTAACTATTAAAGAAGGTGTTACGTCTATTGGAGGATCTGCTTTCAGAGGGTGTAAGGGGTTAACCTCTGTTACTATTCCAAATAGCGTTACTTCTATTGGAGGTCAAGCTTTCTCTGGTTGTTCTGAGTTAACTTCGGTAACTATACCAAATAGTGTTACCTCTATTGAAGTTTATACTTTCAATGGATGTAAAAACTTAACTTCAGTAACTATTAAAGAAGGTGTTACTTCTATTGGAAATTATGCTTTCAAGGAGTGTAAGGGGTTAACCTCTGTTACTATTCCAAATAGCGTTACTTCTATTGGAGATTATGCTTTCGAAGGGTGTTCAGGGCTAACTTCAACAACCATCCCTAATAGCGTTACTTCTATTGGTGATTATGCTTTCTATAAATGTTATGGGTTAACCTCGCTTACTATTAAAGAAGGTGTTACGTCTATTGGAGGATCTGCTTTCAGCGGGTGTAAGGGGTTAACAAGTGTAATATCGTTAATACCTGCAGAAGACCTATTTACAATAAATACGAATGTATTTTATAATGTAGATAAAACAAAATGCACACTATATGTACCTGTAGGAGCAAAATCAACATACGAGACAACTTCAGGGTGGAATCAATTTACCAATATCATAGAGTCAGACTTCTCAAGCATTGAGGATAACAATATCTCAACTTCTGAGATAAAAGTTATTGCAGGTAATGGTATTGATATTTGCAATTACTATGGCAAGTTGCAGGTTATTAACCTTGCAGGGCAAGTTCTTAAAGATACTTATGTTAATGGTTCTGCTCAAATTACATTACCTAAAGGTGCTTATATTATTGTTACCGAGAATAAATCTCAAAAGGTAGTTTTATAGTTATTAGCTTTTAGTTTTTAGTTGTTGGCTAACGCCACCCTACGGGTTGTTATTAGTTGTACGGTGCTCCGCACCTTAGCCGTTAGAAACTAATATTAATATATAGCAGGTTGTCCGTTTGAACAACCTGCTGTTGTTTTATTCTGATTTTGGGTGATTTTTTCAGGAAAAGAGACACAGAGTTTATAAGCTTACAGATAGGAACAGTACATCAAAAGTTATTAGCTGCAAGTTTTAATTTCTAATTAACAAGCCCTCGCTCACTTGCATATTTCTTAATTACTGCCACGTACATAAAGTATGTGGCTATTATTTTTTTAGTTAATATTAGTTAATATATTAGATTTTTTATGTTAAATGGTTGCGTATTTAAGATTTGAATGTTAAATTTGCACCAAGATGTTAAAATATTTGGTTGGGTTTTTAAACAATATTCTTTAATTTTTGTTTAGTATTTATAGATTTAATCAAATAAATTGAAAACATAGTAAAGAGAAATTATAAACAATATATTATAATATGAGAAAATCTACTATATGGGTTTTAGTTACCATAATGGCTCTCACATTTGTATGTTTGCTTTTCATACAAATTACCTATTTGAATAATGTTATTCAAATGAGGAAGGAGCAGTTTTCTCTTGCTGTTAAACGTAGTTTATATGATGTTTCGGAGGCTTTAGAGAGGGATGAATCTATCAGGTATCTTCAAGAGGGTGTTAACGAAAGCCAAAAGAGATTGATTTCATACGAGTTTAATTCAAAAGAGGCTAATAAATATATTAAGAGCGATAGTTCTAAAATTACGCTTTTACCGTCACACGATATATTTAATAGCTATAAGGGCAAAGATAATTATCAAAACAATGTTACCAAAACATATATTGGTATTCAAGAGATGCTAAAAAAACAGTATCTATACCAAAAGGGATTGCTTAATGATGTTGTTTTGAAAATTTTAAATACTGCAAGTTTTCAACCTATCTTAGAGAGGGTGGATACACGACAACTTGAAAGTTATCTGAGAGCAGAACTTTTAAATAATGATATTAATATTGTTTTCAAGTTTGCCATCTCTGATGGTCATGGAAAGTTATTATACAAGAGTCAGGGTTACGCTCCAACAAGTAAAAATGTTGTTTACAGTCAGATAATTTTCCCTAACGATGCTCCTGACAGAACTCACTATATAAAGATATACTTCCCTACTCAAACAAAGTATATTATGCAATCGGTTGAGTTTATGATAACATCGTTCATATTTACTTTGGTAATGCTACTCACATTCATTTTTACTATTGTGATTGCTTTACGCCAAAAGAAATTGAGTGATATGAAAACCGACTTCATTAACAATATGACGCACGAGTTTAAAACTCCTATATCTACAATATCTCTTGCAGCACAAATGTTAAACGACCAGTCAGTTGGAAAAAATCCTAAAATGATTGAACATGTTGCAAAGGTGATTATAGATGAATCGAGCAGACTTAGATTCCAAGTTGACAAGGTGTTGCAAATGTCTTTATTGGAGAAACACAAGGTTATGATGCGATTGACTATGTTAGACGCCAACACAGTTATTGACAAAGCAATTAGTACCTTTAGGCTTAAAATTGAGAAATTGGGTGGAGAGATTAATGCTCACCTATGTGATGAGGTGACTTTGGTTGAGGTTGATGAGATGCACTTCACAAATGTTATCTTTAACCTGTTTGACAATGCTCTAAAATATGCTTATGAGGGAAGACCATTGAAACTTCACATTGAAACTCGTACAAGAAATGGCAAACTGGAGATTGAGATTGAGGATAACGGAATTGGCATTAAAAAAGAGGATTTAAAAAAGATATTTGAAAAATTTTATAGAGTTTCCACCGGAAACATTCACAACGTGAAAGGTTTTGGTTTAGGTCTTGCATACGTTCAAAAGATTATTGAAGATCTTAAAGGAACTATTCACGCAGAGAGCGAAGTTAATATTGGAACTAAATTTATAATTGTTTTACCTTTAATAAAAACAGATTAACTATGGATGAAAAAATGAAAATCTTACTATGCGAAGATGATGAGAATCTTGGTATGTTGTTAAGAGAGTATTTACAAGCAAAGGGTTATTCAGCTGATTTATGCCCCGATGGCGAGTGCGGATACAAGGCTTTTATTAAAGATAGTTACGACCTATGTATTTTAGACGTTATGATGCCTAAAAAAGATGGTTTTACTCTTGCACAAGAAATTAGAGTTGCTAACAGCGAAATACCTATTATATTCTTAACAGCAAAGGCTCTTAAAGAGGATATTCTTGAAGGCTTTAAGATTGGTGCTGACGACTACATTACCAAACCTTTCAGCATGGAAGAGCTGGTATTGAGAATTGAGGCTATTTTACGCCGCGTAAAAGGAAAGAAACTTAAAGAGGCTACAAGTTACAAATTGGGTAACTTTACATTTGATACCCAAAAACAGACTCTTACTATTGGTGAGAATGTTACTAAACTTACAACTAAAGAGTCGGAATTGCTATCTCTATTGTGTACTCACATTAACGATATTTTGGAGCGTAACTTTGCTTTGAAAACTATCTGGATTGATGATAACTACTTTAACGCTCGCAGTATGGATGTTTATATCACCAAACTTCGTAAGTTATTGAAAGAGGATCCTCAAATTGAGATTATCAATATTCACGGTAAGGGTTACAAACTTATTGTTCCTGAGGCTGAGAAATAGAAATAATTTACACATATCAATTACCTCCCTACCCTCAAAGAGTAGGGAGGTTTTGTTTTGTAGAAATACGTTTTATGCCTTTTTTTTTCGGACGTGGCAGGCCACGTCCCTACTATCTCTGATGCTCGTTTCTGCGGACGTGACAGGCATTTTAAGGTAATTACTTTGTAATTAGAATTGACTGAATGTCAATTTGTGCCTTAAAATGGGAAGCACAGTGCCCTGTGCGACGGAGGTCACGTCCCTACTATCTTGATGCTTGTTTCTGCGGACGTGACAGGTCACGTCCCTACTATCTTTGATGCTCGTTTCTGCGGACGTGACAGGTCACGTCCCTACTATCTCTGATGCTCGCGTCTCTTCGGACGTGGCAGGCCACGTCCCTACTTTCTTTGATGCTTGTTTCTGCGGACGTGGCAAGCCACGTCCCTACTTTCTTTGATGCTCGTTTCCCGTCTTTCAGACTTGGTTAGACTAATTAGGTTTGGAATGATTTCAACAAATAAGGGGCGTAGCACCGTACATATAACAACGAACATTCTTTGGCGGACGTGGCATGCCACGTCCCTACTCCTTTAGTTTCATTTTATAAACAACTAACATATCAACTACCTCCCCACCCTCAAAGAGTAGGGTGGTTTTGTTTTGTACAAAAACTTTTGATACCCTTTTCTTCGGACGTGGCAGGCCACGTCCCTACTTGTAAATTAATAAATTTAATTGATAATTAAAGCATAACTCCGCTATTACGAGCCTTACGCTCGCGGGGGCTGAGTTATGCTTTATTATTTGCATGTGTTGGGTGGTAAATTCCGCACACTACTCGCAAACCGCACGGACAGGCCGCCCGTAGGAACGGCCGGCGTAGTAGTCCCAGAGCACATCACTCGAATCGAAGTACAAGCCGTAAGCGTAGCCGCTGAGGAACCAATCAAGCGAACTCAACCAGTAGTAGCCGTCACTGCCCGCATCCTTGAGATCGCTATCGCTACGAGAGCCTGCCGCAGGGAGAAAAATAGAGTTACCGTTCTTCTTACTTATTACTTTATATCCTTCTATTCCATTTAGGGTAGTCCACTCCCAAGTGCAATAGTATCTTAATTCATCTTTCTCCTTCCTTGTTGGCATACGCCATTTACCTCCCCAATTTACATTTGCTGCATCGTCTGATAATTCAAGCACAGTTTTATTATCTTCTATGCCAAGACCTGAAATTGTACAGTATTTCGTCATTGAGAGAGATGTGCCATTACAATATTTATAGGTATCCCAATCGTAAGTTGTTTTTGGTTTTATCTCACCCCAAGCAAAGTAATCGCCATATTCTTCGGGCTTTGTTGCTCCTACGTTACATGTTGCCCACTTTAAGCCTGAAGGTAAGCCAAGATCAACATATTCGTGGCCATTGTGATTATTAAGTTTACGTGCTTCTTCTTTTTTGCGTTCTTCCTCAATACGAATACGTTCTGCCTCTTTACGTTTTTGCTCCTCTGCCTTATGTTTACGCTCTAATTCTTCATCCTTGACGATATTTTGGAGTAGAGTTTTTATTTCGGCTTCACTCTTCCCTAATAACAAAAGTATATCTTTTAAAAGAACAGTCTCTATTGGATGAGTCTCTTTTGTTCTCCAATTTATACTACTAAATACAAATCTTAATACGGGTGGCATATTACTTCCGTCTATTATATATGGAAGAATACTATTTTTAGGCTTTTCATTAAATGCAAATGTTAACACTGAATTGGTAAATTTTGATTTATATGAGTTCTCACTTGCCAAGTACAATACTATTTTACTATCTAATATTGCATTTGCTAACACCTCTAAATCAAAACCTCCTCCTATTCCTTGTCTATTGATAAAATATGTTATTCCTACACTATCAAATGTTTTACATATTTTATCTGCTATTGCTGTATCTTTTCGAGAATAACTTATAAAAACATCGTATGCCATATCTCTTTATCTTTTGTCCAAAGTTAGTTTATTTAAATCTCTTCTCCAACTCTTCGTTTGTCAGGCACGAGAGGGTTGGTTTGCCATCGGGTGTGTAGTTTGCTTCGGATAATTTAAATAGTTCTTGTGTGAGATACTCCATCTCCTCTGCGGTTAGTGCCTGCCCATAGGGTATTGCTGCACTTGAAGCGAGTGTTTGCACCATCTTCTTTTTAAAGAGGGTGGTATCTGTTGTTCCTGTTTCGGTTGCTATATCTATGAATTTAAGCAATAAATCTTGATAGTTTAAGCCTTCACTTCCTTCGGGTACTCCTGTTATTGAGAATGAGCCTGAACCAAGATTTGATATTTCAAATCCTACTGATAAGAGTTCGCTCTCTATTGCCAACATTATCTCGGTTTGTGTTGGTGTTAGTTGTATTATCTCAGGAAAGAGTATTTTTTGTACCGGTTGTGTATTTAAGTCTATATTGTTGATATATTTCTCATACAATATACGTGTATGTGCTCTATGCTGATCAACCAATACCAAACCCGATTTTATTGTGGTTGCTATATAACGCCCCTTTATTTGCATATAGTTACCTACCGATGCTGGGATTGTTTCTGTGGGTATTAGTTCTTGCTCCACCCCTACTCTTTGTTGGGTTGTGGGTTGAGGGTGCATTGTAATCTCCTCTTCTACGGAAGAGGGCGTCTCAAAATTGTCATATAATTTTTGCCAATCATTTGAGACCTTATTTACTCCACTATATTTAAATGGGTTGTATCCCGGAGTATAACTTACCTGCGGTTGACGCACTGGTGCATTGGAGTTAAATATCGGTATTTCGGGTGCATCTTCTGTATCGAAATCGATTGAGGGTACTGCGCTGAATTTTCCTAATGCCTCTTTTACCGCTGAAGATAACATTGGCCATATATGTTGCTCATTCTCAAATTTTATCTCGGTCTTGGTTGGATGTATGTTTACATCTATTGTTGCTGGATCAACTTCAAATTTTATTACATAGTTTGGCATCTCTCCCGATGGTATTAATCCGTCATAGGCATTCATCACCGCTTTGTGAAAATATGGGTGTCGCATATAACGACCATTCACATAGAAGAGTTGTTGTGCTCCTCGTTTACGTGCATTCTCGGGTTTACCTACAAATCCTGTTATTGTTGCCAATGTTGTTGTTAAGTTGATTGGCAACATTTGTGTATTCATTGTTTTACCAAACAATGATATTATGCGTTGCAACAGTGTTGATGAATGTAACTTATAGACCTCTACCCCATTATTGTTTAATGTAAATGATATTTGAGGGTTTGCTATTGCTATACGTTCTAACTCAGTTGATATATTGCTATTTTCAACCTGATTTGATTTTAAAAACTTACGTCGGGCAGGTACATTATAGAATATATCTTTTACGCTTATATTTGTTCCTACCGGGGTTGATATTGGCTCTTGCCCCTCTACTTTTGATGCGGCTATTGTTAGTTTTGTTCCTACTTCGTCTTCGGCTCTTCGGGTACGCAACTCTACGTGTGCTATGGCGGCTATTGAGGCTAATGCCTCGCCTCTAAATCCCATTGTATTTAGGGTAAAGAGATCGGATGAAGATTTTATTTTTGATGTGGCATGTCGCTCAAACGATAATCGTGCATCGGTACATGACATTCCCTTTCCGTTATCTATTACTTGTATCAGGGTGCGTCCTGCATCTTTTATTATTATGGTTATTTCGGTTGCTCCTGCATCGATTGAGTTTTCGACCAACTCTTTTACCACTGACGAGGGGCGTTGTATTACCTCTCCTGCGGCTATTTGGTTGGCTACTGAATCAGGGAGTAGTTGTATTATATCCATCTCTATTTTCGGTTATCGCGGTTGTGTTTCTACTTGTGTTGAGAATTTTCGCCGTTTTTTGGGTTCTTCAACACTCTTCTTCTCCTCTATTTTACGGAAAATGTCGTGCTTGTCGGTTGGACGTATCGCCTCATACCATCTAAATGAGGGTAGATACAGATCCTTTGGTTTTATCTTTGATATGGGTGTCATAATGCCCTCAACCTGTGGCCACATTATTAGTTTCTCCATTTCGCTTGAGAGGGTATCCATATACATTTTTAAGAATCCACTTGTTGCATTGTTCAGTCCTGTAAAGGTTGAATCTTCTTCTTGTGGATAGAATATTGTTTGTACATTGCCAGATACATCAACCTGACGCAGTTTGCCATCCTTGAAATGGTTTAGCATATCTTTTCCTGTTATCTGATTAAAGAATGCTGTATCTTTTTGCTGTGCGGCAAATGCAAATGAGGGTATATGTACTCTGTCTATTGTTGAATCGTTCAGATATATTTTTATTGTATCTCCAAATATCTGATAACTGGTGTTCCATATTACCGGATTGCGATACATATTTATTGCCGAATCTGCCGAAGTGAAGACCATTGAATCGCATACTCCTTGTATATCTTCTCTGTAAAATCGGGTATTGAAATATGCCTTCATTAATCGGCTTGAATCGGGTAGCATTATTGTTCGGAGTGTATCAGCATGCAAAAAGAGTGTATCTTTTTGTGAACAATCCATCATCAATGCAGAATCGGTTACCATTGCACTATCGTTCTTCTCGTAATAGTATGCGTAGTTACCCTTCAATATTACATTATGCAAAGTGTCTTGCATATATACCGAGCCATATACGTTTCCAAAGCCATTATCTCTGTCATAGAATATTGTATCGCCTGTCAGATTATATGAGTTATGTTGAACTAATGAACGTTCGTATAGTGCTGTGCGATTGTTATTTGTATTGTACCAACCTTTTCGTGATACTATTTTGCCTGAATCTGAGAATATCTCTGTTGGGCTCTCAATTTGTGCTATATGTGTTGAGGTGTTATATATTAACGTATCAGTATATAGTTTTGCCTTTTCGTTTGTGAGTGTTACCTCGTAATAGAATATTGCCTCTTTGGTATCGGGACAATACTCGCCATAAACCGACTCAAGTTCGTTTTGTGAATCTACTATTCTTCCTCCTGTAAAATAGTATCCTACGTTGGGCTCTAACTCATAGTTAAGGCTATCGGTTATTAGGGTTACATCTCTATTTTGCAATATTACATTGTTTCGCAATCGAGCCTCTTCCTCTATTCCATCGTAATACATCAGGTCGCTAAATACAAATAGCGTATCGCCTTGCTCCATTCTTACATTACCAAAGGCATCCATTGAGTTTGTTTTGTCGTAGAAATATGCACTGTCACAAAACATCAACATCCCTCCTCTATGAAATCTTACATTTCCTTTAAGGATTTGATAATCGGGATTTATGCGTTGGTCAAACATTAGCGAATCGGCATAATCCAATACCACCTTTTTGGAGTCTTCTGCCGCCACCTCTATCTCTGTTTTATTTATTGGTATGGGTGGCTGAACGGGTATAGGTGTCTGCTTTGCTCTTCCCCATATTGATACCAACATCATTACAGTGAGCAAAGTTATTATCTTTATTCTTCCTATCTTATCTCTATTCTTAGTCTCTTTATTCTGCATATTGCTCTTTACTCAGCAATTACCCAACCATCGTATTTAAAGTCGCAATTTTGCCAACCTTCCTTAATTTTTACGTAAGTGGTTTTCTGCTTCTCTTTTATCCACTCCTCAATAAATTCGGCTTTCTTTTGGTTTTCTACTATCGCTTTTATCTGTTGATAGTCATCTGATATGTTTGCTTTATGACCGTCTATTCGGTTTTTTAGTTGAACTATTACTGCAACCTCACGCCCCATTTTTGGGTCCATCATTATAAAGGGTGTGGACATCTCTCCTACCTTCATCTTTGAGACTGCTCTTGCTATCTCTTGTGGCAACTCCGACATCTCAAAGCGTGAATTTCCTGTGGCTGGATTTACCATAAGTCCTTTACTATTGCGTGTGTCTTTGTCTTGAGAGAGTGCTAAGACTGCTTGTTCAAATGTAAACTCTCCGCTATTGATGTCGGCTCTAATAGAGTCTAACTTTGCCAAAGATTTGTTCTTTTCGGTTACTGATAGTTTCGGTTTTAACAAGATATGGCGAACATTTACCATATCTCCCTTCTTCTCAATCAATTGCAAGATATGATAACCAAACTCTGTTTCTACTATCTTTGATACCTTTTTAGGATCATTTAAAGAGAAGGCTGCATTGGCAAATGGTTCTACCCATTGTGCTTTTCCTGCAAATCCTGTCTCTCCTCCTTGTCGGGCAGAACCCGGATCTTCGGAATAAAGGATTGCTAATGTTGAAAACTCGGTCTCTCCGTTTAGAACTCTCTCTGTATAGTTTCTTAATCGTGCCTTAATGTTATCTATCTCCTCTTGTGGAATAAAGGGGTGCAATTTTAAGATTTGCACTTCGACTTTCATTGGAATAAAAGGTATGCTATCCTTTGGCATTGCATCGTAATAACGACGTACTTCTGATGGTGTTACCTTTATACCTCCTACAAGCGAACGTTGCATCTCTTGTACTACGTTTTGATCACGTACCATTTCGGTTAGTAACTCCTTTAACTCAGGCATTGGTTTGTTGAAATACTCTTCAACTTTTTCTTTTGAACCTATATTTGCTATAAAATAGTTTACTCTTTGCTCTACCTCTTGTGCCACTTGCGACTCATCGGCATAGATACTATCAATATTTGCCTGATGAAGAAATAGTTTTTGTACTGCCATCTGCTCCGGGATAAAACAATAGGGATCTCCCTCTATTTTTTGTCGTTCATATTGCATATTGCGGTACTGTTCTTCAACTTGCGATTTAAGTATTACCTCATCTCCTACAACCCATACAACTTCATCTATTACATTATCTTGGGCTTGTAGTGTAATAGCAAATAGTGAAAAAGCAAATATTAGATTAATTATTTTTTTCATTTTATTTTCTCTCTTCTATTGTTGATACAACATTGTAGTTTATTTCTACTTTGTATTTTTTATTTAGATATTTTATCCAATCTTTCTCTAATTGTTGTTGATAGTCTGAGGTTACTTGTCCTTTTACATCGGTGTAGTTTTCAGGTCCTTTCTTTAGTAATCTTCCCTTTGCAAATGAAACGGGGAATGTTTCATCGATATATGGTTTTGCTCCAAAGAAGTAACTATCTACTACTGCATTATCGCCAAATGAGAATAGTCCTCGTTTTACTTTTATTACTCTTTCGCTACCTCTGTTTAACTCTTTGTTTAGAGTTGTTGCCGACTCTTCATATTTCAAATTTTTTAGCATTGCTTTTGCCTCTGAGGCAACACTATCGTTTTTACATTGTACAACAATTCCTTTAAAGTGAGGTTCATTCCATGAGTATTTACGGCGATTTTTCTTAAAATATTTCTTTAATCCTTTTTCATCTTTTGCTGCTTTATCCCATACCTCGCGATTGCTTATTTCAAACAATAACATTCCGTCACGATACTCATTGTATAGATTACGGAAATCGGGGTACTTATCCTCTAATATACTATTTTCGTATGCTATAATTGCATAGTTTATATAATCATTAACGCTCTCTGTTATAGATTTTTCAACGTCTGTCTCTTTTGGCTTTTTGCTGTTTGTATAATATTCTGCAAAGTTTGATACTGTATATTTTATTCCGTTGAGAGAGAATAGTGCTTCATTATCTTGTGATATGGCTGATTGGAAATTTTCATTTAGTTGTGTGCTTTTTGCCAACTCTTTTAATTGAGCCATTTTATCGCCATAGAATTTATAGTTATAATCTATCTTCAATTTTGCTATCAATGACTCTTTTCCATTTCCTGCTCTATCTTCTCGTGCTATTCTACGCATTATATCTTTTTGCATCTCAGCATATGGTTTTAATCCTCGTTTCTCAAGAACTTTTACTATATGCCATCCGAATGGTGTTTTAAATGGTGCTGATATCTCGCCCTCGTTTAACGAGAAGGCTACATCTTCATACTCTTTTACTATTCTTCCTGTTGAAATCCAACGCATTTTTCCGTCTGTATCGCGAGTTCCGGGATCTTCGGTGTACTCTTGAACAACCTCTTCAAAAGGTGTTCCATTTAATAATTTTTGGTATGCCTCTTGTATCTTTGCCTCTTTTGCTTTTGCTTCGTCGGGAGTGATTGATGTAGGCAACATTACCATTATGTGTGCTGTTAATACTTCGCCCGGATCGGTACGGCGTGACATTACTTTTATTAAGTGATAACCAAAACGTGATAATACCGGTTCTGATACCTCTCCTACAGGTGTAGTATATGCAACTTGTTCAAAAGGATATACTGTCATAAAGCCTTTTATATATCCTAAATAGCCATTATTTCGGGCTACTGATGGATCTTCAGAATATTTTTTTGCCATATCTGTAAAGTCTGCTCCTGCATCAATGCGTTTTTTTACTGCCATTGCTTTTTCGTATGCTTTTGCCTGTGTCTTATTTGGATTACCCTCCTCTACTGAAAATAAGATATGAGCAACTTCAACATTCTCTTGCAATCGTTGATACGCCTCTTGTGCCAATTTTTCATCAGCAGCTTGATCGACTAAATATGGTTGGGCTAATTGGTTGCGATAACCTTGTAACTCTGAAATAAACGCCTGTGTTGTATCTATTCCGTTTGCCTCAGCCTCCATTACTTTTAATTTATAGTCTTTAAACATCTCAATGTACTCATCAAGTGTTTTTTGTTCGAGTTGCTGTTGCTTGTTTTTATTATAGATATACTCAAATTCCGACTTCTTAATCTCTTTTCCGTTTATGGTCATAATGGTTAGATCACTCTCTTGTGATACAGCCAAGGCGGGAACTAATAGCGAAATTGCCAATATTAATGCACTCTTTCTCATTGTTATTTTATATTTCAAGTTTTTACTTATTTATTTATACATAGAAGTTTCAAAGTTATAAAATTTGTTGTATATACACGAAGAATATCTTTTAAATTTATTGAAAAATAGTATCTTAAATACAAAAAAAAGAGAGGAAACTATAAAATTTCCTCTCTTACTGATATATTAAGTTATTTTATTGATTTCCTCTACTATAGTTTGGAGATTCACTTGTAATAGTTACATCGTGTGGGTGACTCTCTGCAACTCCTGCATTTGTTATGCGAGTGAATTTTGCTTGGTGTAGTTTATCAATGTTCTCTGCTCCACAATATCCCATTCCTGAGCGAAGGCCTCCAATCATTTGATATACCACTTCATATAGAGAGCCTTTGTATGGTACACGTGCAGCAATACCCTCTGGCACCAATTTCTTAGTATCTATCTCTCCTGCTTGGAAATAACGGTCTTTTGAACCTTTTTCCATAGCCTCTAATGAACCCATTCCGCGATATGCTTTGAACTTACGTCCATTATAGATAATTGTTTCTCCCGGAGACTCTTCTACTCCTGCTAACAATCCTCCTAGCATTACTGAGTATGCTCCTGCTGCAAGAGCTTTTACAATATCTCCTGAATAACGTATTCCTCCATCTGCAATTAGGGGAACACCTGTTCCTTCAAGTGCTTTTGCTACATCATATACCGCCGATAGTTGTGGTACTCCAATTCCTGCAATTACGCGAGTTGTACATATTGAACCCGGTCCAATTCCAACTTTTACGCAGTCAGCTCCTGCATCAACCAAGTATCTTGCTGCGTCGCCTGTTGCAATATTTCCTACGGTTACGTCAATTCCTGAGAAACTGTTTTTTACTTTCTTTAGTAGATCTACCACTCCTTTTGTGTGTCCGTGAGCTGTGTCAATTACCAACGCATCAACTCCTGCATTTACCAACTCGGCTGCACGTTCCATTGCATCGCCTGTTACTCCTATTCCTGCAGCAACACGCAAACGACCTAATTTGTCTTTACATGCAAATGGTTTGTCTTTTGCTTTTGTTATATCTTTATAGGTTACTAATCCTACTAATTTTCCGCTTTTATCTACTACTGGTAATTTCTCAATCTTGTGTAATTGTAATATATCTGCTGCCTCATGCAAGTCTGTTGATTGCGATGTTGTTACTAAATTTTCAGAGGTCATAACCTCATCAATCAGTCTTGCACTATTACGCTCAAAACGTAAGTCACGATTTGTAACAATTCCTACTAAATTACGTTCGTCATCTACTACGGGTATTCCACCGATATGATACTCTGCCATTAAAGCCAAAGCATCTGCTACTGTTGAACCTCGTTTTATGGTAACAGGATCATATATCATTCCGTTTTCGGCACGTTTTACCGCATGCACTTGTTTTGCTTGTGCCTCAATTGACATATTTTTATGGATTACTCCTATTCCTCCTTCTCGAGCTATTGCTATTGCTAAGCTCGCCTCTGTTACAGTATCCATAGCTGCTGAGACTATGGGAATGTTCAAATCGATGTTGCGTGAAAATTTTGTCTTAAGACTTACATCCCTTGGTAATACTTCTGAATAAGCCGGGATTAAAAGGACATCGTCAAAGGTTAGACCGTCCATTACTACTTTTTCTGCAATAAATGACATAATGAGTATGCTTTAATTTATATTGCACGCAAAGTTAAGAATAATGCAGTAGTTGAGAAAATTTTTTACCGTTTTTTTTCAAAAAAAATTGAGCAGATACTCATATCTACTCAATTTTAACCTAAGATTTGTTATTCTTATTTCTATTGTACAAATATTTTTATACAATTTGACTATTAGTTACCCATCTCTGACAAGAATTTTATACGCACCAATCGTATATCATCCTCATTGTAATCATCTCCTAACTCTTTTAGCGCTTCATCAAGATCATCATGTTCTGTTTCTCTAAAGTATGAGAATATATCTTCAATCTCTTCTTCATCCAATATCTCCCTAATGAAGTAATCAAGATTAATTTTTGTTCCTGACATTACTATTGCCTCTAATTCCGACAAGAGTTCCGAGTAGTCGAGATTCTTTTCTGACGCTATATCGTCTAATCTTATTTTTCTGTCAACTGCCTGAATTATAGAGATTTTAAATTTAGATTTATTGGGAACTGTGCGTACTCGCATATCTTCGGGGCGTTCAATCTCCTCCTCCTCGCAATATCGTTTTATAATATCAATAAACTCTTGGCCATAACGTTGGGCTTTTCCCGCTCCTACTCTTGGAATATTCTTTAACTCTTCCATTGTTATTGGATAGGTTGTTGCCATTGATTCTATTGACACATCTTGAAAAATTACGTATGGTGGCAGTTTTAACTCTTTTGCTTTTTTCTTTCTTAAGTCTTTAAGTATTGAATATAGGGTTGGATCTACCGCACACGCTCCTCCTCCTTTTATTTGTACCTCATCATCACTCTCCTCAAAATCGTTATCTTGAACTATTTTAAACGATACCGGTTTCTTAAGGAATTTATGCCCCTCTTCTGTAACCTTCAACAAGCCATACGACTCTATATTTTTTGCTATATATCCAGCAATCAATGCTTGACGGATTACTGCATTGAGAGTCTTCTCTTCTTCATCTTCGGCTGAACCAAATACCTCTAACTCGTTATGTTTATATGATAGAATCTCGTTACTCTCTTTTCCTTTTAGAACATCTATCACATAATCTGATTTAAACTTCTCTTTTAGTGCAATTATGGTCTCAATTGCCAATACCAACAACTCTTTTGCTTCTATTTGTTTTTTTGGATGAAGGCAATTGTCACAATTAGCACAATTCTCTTGTGTATATTCTTCGCCAAAATAGTGTAAGAGTAGTTTTCTGCGACATACCGATGACTCGGCGTATGCTGCTGTCTCTAATAGAAGCTGTTTGCTTATCTCTTGCTCTGAGATTAATTTACCTTGTGTAAATTTCTCAAGTTTTTGTAAATCTTTTTGGGTATAGAAAGTTATACACTCTCCTTCCCCTCCGTCACGTCCTGCTCGTCCTGTCTCTTGATAATAACCTTCGAGACTCTTTGGAATATCGTAATGTATTACATACCTTACATCGGGTTTGTCTATTCCCATTCCAAAGGCTATTGTCGCTACTATTACCTCTATATCTTCGAGCAAAAAGGCATCTTGTGTTTGGGTTCGGGTTGCCGAATCCATTCCTGCATGGTATGGCAATGCTCTTATATCATTTGCTTGTAAATGTGCCGCCAACTCCTCTACCTTTTTACGGCTTAAGCAATATATTATACCCGATTTGCCGGGTTGGGATTTTATATATTTAATAATATCTTTATCAACATCTTTGTTTTTCTGCCTTACCTCGTAATAGAGATTTGGTCTGTTAAATGAAGACTTGAATTGAGTGGCATTCAATATCTCAAGATTCTTTTGAATGTCGTGTTGTACTTTTGGGGTTGCAGTTGCTGTGAGTGCAATAATGGGTGCTACTCCTATTTCGTTTATTATAGGTCGTATTCGGCGATATTCTGGTCTGAAATCATGGCCCCACTCTGAGATACAGTGTGCCTCATCAATGGCATAAAACGATATGTTTACATTCTTCAGGAACTCTACATTCTCCTCTTTTGTTAATGACTCAGGTGCAACATACAGAAGTTTTGTTTTTCCGCTTAATATATCACTCTTTACCTGATCAATAGCCACCTTTGTAAGCGAAGAGTTTATAAAGTGAGCAACACCATCCTCCTCACTAAAATTTCGCATTGCATCTACCTGATTCTTCATTAATGCTATTAATGGAGATATTACAATTGCTGTTCCATCAAGCAATAATGACGGCAGTTGGTAACATAACGACTTTCCTCCTCCTGTTGGCATCAACACAAATGAGTCTTTCCCTTCGAGAAGATTCATTATTATCTCTTCTTGATTTCCCTTAAAGGTATCGAAACCAAAATTCTCTTTTAATGCCTCCGCTACTTGTGTTTTTGTAAACATAAAGCAATGCTTTTTAGGTAAAAAAACTTTGTTTAGCGAGTACAAATATCAACTCGCTAAACAAAGTTATAATTTACTTTTAAAAAAAAACAATTTTTTTGGAAAAAAATTTACCCCATTGTGTGCATATTTGCATCCATTAATCTGTTTTTAGCATAATTTAATGTTATTGTAAGTGATTTCCTTTCGGTTGAAGGCATCTCATACATTGCATCAATCATTATATGCTCTACTATTGAACGTAAACCTCTTGCCCCTAACTTAAACTCTATTGCTTTATCTACTATAAAATCTAAAACCTCCTCTTCGAACTTTAATTTTATGCCATCTAACTTAAACATATATATATATTGTTTAATTATAGCATTCTCCGGCTCGGTTAGGATATTGCGAAGTACTGTTCTATCTAAAGGATTGAGATAGGTTAATATTGGTAAACGACCTATTATTTCTGGTATCAATCCAAATGATTTTAAATCTTGTGGCGATATGTATTGCAAAAAGTTGCTACGATCAATCTGTTTTTGTGTCTCATCTGTACTAAATCCTACTACCTGTGTATTTAATCGTGCAGCAATTTTACGCTCAATTCCGTCAAAGGCTCCTCCACATATATATAATATGTTTTGGGTATTTACCTGTATCATCTTTTGATCAGGGTGCTTACGTCCTCCTTGTGGTGGCACGTTTACAACTGAACCCTCTAAGAGTTTCAATAATCCTTGTTGTACGCCCTCTCCACTTACATCGCGGGTTATTGATGGGTTATCGCCTTTTCGTGCAATTTTATCTATCTCATCAATAAATACTATTCCTCGCTCGGCTGCTGCCACATCGTAATCGGCAACTTGTAAAAGGCGAGTTAATATACTCTCAATATCTTCGCCTACATATCCTGCCTCAGTCAAGACTGTTGCATCAACAATTGTAAAGGGTACGTTTAGTAGTCGGGCAATGGTTTTTGCCAACAGGGTTTTTCCTGTTCCTGTTGAACCTACCATTATTATATTTGACTTCTCTATCTCTACGCTATCGGCAAGATTTTTGTCTTGTGTCACTCGTTTGTAGTGGTTATAAACGGCTACCGACAAGTATCGTTTTGCAGAGTCTTGCCCAATTACATATTTATCGAGAAACGCCTTTATCTCCTTTGGTTTGGGGATATTGGTTATCTGGAATTTATTTTCTGTTTTCTGAGGTTTTTTTGTTATATTCAAATAGTTCTCAGCCATGTAGTATAGACAATCGCCACACAAGAAACCTTTTGTTCCTTGAATAAGATATTGTGGCGACATCTCTCTACCACACATAAAACAGGTCTCTTTTCCCTCAGAGGTGTTATTTCGTTTTTTAGACATAGTTTTAATCTAATACTTATCGTTTCTCAAGAACTTTGTCTATCATTCCGTAATTTTTAGCCTCTTCGGCAGTCATCCAATAATCACGATCTGAGTCAAGTTCTATTTTTGCATAGTCGTTTCCTGAGTGGTCGGCAATTATTGTATATAACTCTTTACGCAATTTTAGGATTTCACGTGCTGTTATCTCAATATCTGATGCTTGTCCCTGCGCGCCTCCCATTGGTTGGTGAATCATAATACGAGAGTGCTTCAACGCAAAGCGTTTTCCTTTTGCTCCTGCTACCAGCAATACTGCTGCCATTGATGCTGCCATTCCTGTACATATTGTTGATACATCGCTTGAAATATATTGCATTGTGTCATATATTCCTAATCCGGCATATACGCTTCCACCGGGGCTGTTTAAATAGATTGAGATATCTTTTCCGGGCTCTACTGAATCTAAATATAGTAGTTGTGCTTGGATTACGTTTGCAGCATAATCATCTACTTGTGTTCCCAAGAAGATAATTCTGTCCATCATTAAACGTGAGAATACATCCATTTGTGCTACGTTTAATTGACGCTCCTCAATAATTGTTGGAGATATATAACTGCTTGTTACATCAATATATTTATCAAGTGCATTACCATTCATATTCAAATGGCGAGTGGCGTATTTTCTAAATTCATCGTTCATAATTATACCTATTTTTGTTGTTAAACTTAATACTTGCGAAGTTATATATTTTATCGTAATAAAAAAAGTTACTACGATATTTATTTGAGAAAAAAGAGACTGCATCCACGTGATACAGTCTCTTTTCCTATTGTTTATTAATAGAGATTTATTTTGTCTCTAATGATTTGTAGAAATCTTCAAGTTTTACCTCTTTAACATCTAATGTTACTTTTGATTTGATTACTTCGATAATCTTCTCCTCCATAACTCTGTCGAGCATGTTGTTTACGATTTTTTGATCTTTCATCATATCATCAGCATATTTTTGAAGTAAATCTTCGGGAACGTTAGCCATTCCGTATTGAGCAAATTGCATTTTTGTTGCTTTCTTAGCCATCTCCTCAACATCAGCACGCTCAACCTTAACCTCTGCATCTTTTACAAGTTTCTCTTTGATTAATTGCCATTTAAGGTCAGGTAACATTTTTGCATACTCCTCATCAACGTTCTCAATTTTGTTCTCTTTGTCGCTGAATTTCAACCAACGTTTTAGCATTGCATCAGCAAACTCTAACTCTCCTACTTTGTTTTCGATGTAAGTGCGGGCATCCATTGCAAATTTGTAATCAGACTCAGGTGCAATTTGCTCTTTTAACATATCAGCGATTTTTGCACGGAACTCTGTTTCATCTTTTACAGTATCTTTACCAAATGCTGCATCGAATAGTTCTTGTCCCATCTCTGCCGGTTTGAATGCCAAGATTGAAGTAATCTCCATCTCAAAGTTTGATTTAACCTCTGCTGCCTCCTCTTTTTTGATGTGAAGCATTGAAGCAACCTCAGTGTCGTTTCCGTCACTTGCTACTGAAGGATTAAATACAACTTTCTCGCCTTTTTTAACTCCGATGAATTTTGCTTTCTCACCTTCGTTTTTAGTATAACGTGGAGATATCATTCCTGACTCAACTACGATACCACCCTCTTTAACTGTGCCATCTTCGTTAAGTTCAACCATTTTACCTTTTGCGATATCGTTTTCTGCAATTACATCTCCCTCCTCTTGTTTTCCGAAACGATTTTTGTAAGCCTCAACTTGTTTCTCAATCATTTCGTCATCAATGATGATTTGGTTGTATTCTATTTTGTCATCTTTGCCCAACTCCAATTTTATTTCAGGAGCAAGAGCAACATCAAATGTAAACTCAAAATCCTCTTGAGTATCAAAATCAACCTCGGGTTGTCCCTCTTTTGGAAGAGGCTCTCCAAGTACAGCAAGTTTTTTATCTGTTATATAGTTGTATAATTGCTCTGATATAAGAGTATTAATCTCTTCAATCAAAACAGATTTTCCTACCATTTTTTGAATCATTGATTTTGGAGCCATACCTTTTCTAAATCCGGGTACAACTGCTTTTTGACGGTAAGAACGCAATGCTTTCTCAACTTTCTCTTGATAATCGGCTTTCTCAATTTTCACGGTAATCTCTGCCGAAACATTACCTGTGCTTTTTTCTGTTACGTTCATTTATATATATTTTTAGTTATAAAATTCTTTCGGGTTGCAAAATTACTCTTAATATTTCAATCTATCAAACAGTTGAGGCGAAATTAATCTCTTTTTTTATTCAAAATATCATTTTTTTGTCTTAAAAGAGATTTTTTTAAAAAATATTTTATCGAAATATTGTTTTTATATTTTTTTTCTTATAAGTTTGTAGAGTTAGTTTTAAACGGAGAGTTTTCTCCTATTTAGACTATAAACTTTATTTTTCTCTTGGTTATGAATATATACGTTGGAAATCTTAATTTCAGGGTTAAGGAGCCTCAACTACAAGAAGCATTTGAGGCATTTGGTGAAGTTACTTTAGTGAAAATTGTCAGAAATAAAGAGACTGGTCGCTCAAAAGGATTCGGTTTTGTTGAGATGAGTGATGATGATAAGGCTCGTACTGCTATTGAGTCTCTTAACAATAGCGAGTTTGAGGGAAGACGTATGATTGTTTCTCAGGCAAGACCTAAACCAGAGAAATAGATTTTTTAAAATATTTTTTACTAACATATTGATATAAGGTGTGTAAAGAGTTGTGCTTTTTACACACCTTTTTATTACAATAATTATTAGCCCTATTAGGCTAATTGGTCAAATTAGGCTAATAAGAGAAACGGAGTTGCTCTTTTGAGACTCTTTTGCAGATATTATAGATATGGGTATTCCCGTCTTTCAGACGGAAGGGTTGGAGATAACTCTTTCCCGTAGGTTTGAAAACCTACGGCTATTAAGTAGTTTCGCTTCGCTCAACCATGTCTTTCAGACAAAGTCTGTTGTCAGTTGTTTGCATTGTTAGCCCAATTAGGTTAATTAGTCCAATTATACTAATAACAAATAGTAAAAAGGTTGTAGCGCGTATTATTACGTTACAACCTTTTGTTTATTTTTTTATTTGCGTATTAGGGCAGGTAAATTCTTCGCACACTACTCGCAAACCGCGCGGACAGATAGCCCGGCGTAACGGTCGTTGTTGAGCCAACGTACGCGGTCCGAATCGAAGTTCACGCTGTAAGCTTGGTCGCTGCGGCCCGTGACGAGCGAACTCGACCAGTAGCCGCCGATACTATTCCCAATGCCGAGATTGCCGAGGTCGCGATAGCCCGCAGCAGGAAGAAATATGGAGTTACCGTTCTTTTTACTTGTTACTTTATACCCTTTTACTCCGTTTTGAGTAGTCCATTCCCAGATACAGTTATTGGTATTTCTTAATTCACTTAACTCATCGTATGTTGGCATTCGCCAATTGCCACCCCAATTTACTCGCGCTGCATCATCTTCTAACTCAAGCACGGTTTTATTATCTACTGTGCCATAGGATGAGACTCTACAATATTTGTTCATTGTAGTAGATGAACCATAACAATATTTGTAAGTTTTCCAAGTATATGTTGCTTTTCGCGTGGTTTCGCCCCAAGCAATGTAATCGCCAACCCCTTCAGGAGTAGTGGCTCCCACATTGCAAGTTGCCCATTTTAGGCCACTGGGCAAGCCGAGGTCAACGTATTCGTGACCGTTTTCTACTCCTTTTGTTACTTTAAAGTTTGCGACATATTCTGTATTTTCTGTAATGGTTGCTGTATATGGGTTCTCTGTTGATACTATCTCTCCGTTTACTGTCCAATTTAAAAAGCAGTATCCATCGTTGGGGGTGGCAGTGAGTGTTACTGAATTTCCTTCTTCCACTTCAGTTGCTGAAACCTCTGCTGTTCCTGCGTTTTCATCGGAGGGTGTTGCTGTTACTGTGTATATGTTATATGTCTCAAAGGTTAGGCTATCTATGTTTTGGGGTAGGTTATAAGTGGCTATTACTTCTCCTCCATAGTTTACTTTCATTCTTCTGCCTATTTTTTGGGCGGTGCTACCCATTACTATTGTTACCAATAGTGTTAATAGTATTAATGCTCTCTTTTTCATATTGTTTTCTCCTTTCTTCCTATTTATCTCTTTTCTGAGGTTGAATAAAAGTTAATAATTTTACTTCTCTTTTTTTCTTTTAATCAAACGCCAGGCATATACTCCGCCAAGTCCAAGAAGTCCTATAATGCTCTCTACTATGGGTACTGCTTCCCCTGATGTTTCTCCTGTTCCGTCAGGGTTTACCGGCTCATATCCCGGAAATCCTTTGGTTAGTTTTGTTGGCGCCGGCTCTGCCGGGGTGAATACGCCTACTACATCTTTGGCGGCATCAATACTCCTTCTTATGCTTCGCTCTATTATATTTTGCGAACTTACGCTTGTGGCTGATATTAGCAATATTAATATTATTACTTGCTTTTTCATCGTTTATTTTGTTTTTATTTTTTGTCTATTTCTTGCTCCCTCTTTATGTATCGAGAGGGAGCGGGGTGAGGTTCTATTTAACTGTTTTTATGGTTTCTTCTCCTACTTTGATAATGATCACTCCTGTTGCTGTAGTTGGTATGGTTGTTACGCCTTCTTCTGCCACGGCTTTGGTTATTATCATTCCGTTTGTTGTGTATAGGGTTATTTCTGTTCCTGCTTCTGTGCCGTATATCTTGATTTCATTGTTTGTTACCACAACTTTTAATGTTGTTGTGTTGGCTTGGTCTATGCCTGTCAAGTCTGTCAGACGTAGGTTGAAGCGGTTGTTGTTTGTTCCTGCGGCTGTTGTGAAGCTATAGCTGTCTCCTACGCTCATCAGGGTTTGCTCGCCTGTTTGGTTATCTTCCAACGCTGCCATTGTGTTGTCGGGCAGGTTGGTTAGGGTGATGGTTTGTTCGCCTGCTTGTGCGGCTTTGTAGCCTATCTTTATGGCTCCGTCTACTGTGGGTTGTTCGCTTACTGCCATTTGGGTGTTGCCTTCTACTATATATAGTTGTGATAGGCTTGTGTTGGGAGACTCCATATAGAGGGCATCTTCGTTGCGTTGGTACGCTCTGCTTGCTTCGCTGTTGAGGATGATACTTGCTTCATCGTCTCCGTCGTTGATGGCAAGGGTTATTGTGCCTTCTATGTTTTCTTCTGTGCTCTTTATGACTTTGCTTGTGGTTGAGAATACCATGTTTATGAAGTCGTTGGCACTTTGTACAAACCAGGCACTGAATGGCAGATATGTTGCTGATTGGCTTGAACTATACTCATCGTATGTGTTGTTCTCTGAGTTATAGACATAGAGTGAGTGTCCGCTCTCTTTTTCTTGATTGCTTAATGTGGGGTTTCCGCAGAAGTTCCAGTCGGCATCTTTTCCTCCGTTGGCTGTGCTGTGGTGACGATTGAGTGTTAGCTCTTTGTCGGTGCCGTCCATTGCAAAGTCGCGTCCGAGGAATGTTACTTCTTGTACATCGCCCTCATAGCGTGAGTTGATGGCTACGGCAAAGCCTTGGTTGGCAGGGATTGTGCCGCTTGTTTTTTCTTTCCAACCATTGGCGGTTTTGCCGTCTACACTATTGGCTGCTCGGTATGCTGCATCGTATACGCGGATTAACAGGTTGCTGCCTATTTCTACTTCGGCATTTTCTACCAATATGTCGCTTATCTCTATGTCAAAGGGTAGTGATAGCATTGTCCAAATTCCTCCTTTGATATTGCGAATTACTTTGATGTTTTTAGTAATTACCTGACCTCCTACGCTGATGCTGATTTGAGGTGTTTTACCATCTTTATCGATGTTGATGGTGATGCTCTCTGCCTGGAAGATATGTGTATTGACATCCAAGATTACATCCTTATTCTCCTCTGGTGCAATATTTACGTCACCCCATGTTTCGTCTTTATCTAATACTTCGTCTTCTACCACCTCTTTGTATTGTGAATCGCCAAAGGTGATTTTGCGTACATCGGCAAGGGCTTGGGTTTCTGTGCCGTCTTTTAGTACGATGTTCATCTCTTTGATACTCGGAAATACTACTTTGCGAATATCGTCTATCTTGTAGCTTACGCATTTGCCTACGGTGTTATAGACATTCATATAGTCGGCTGTTTGGGCTTGCATTCCTGAGACAGGAAGGAGTAGTGCCACTATATACAGTAATTGTTTGATTTGTTTGGTATTCATTTTTATTTTTTTGTTTGTTTTTTCTTATATATATGTGTGTTGTGGGATTATTTTTATGTTTTAAAATAATCTCACATACTTAAATTACTTCATTTATGTTGTTAATTATATATAATTAACCTCTGCTTAAAAAGCAATATTTTTATTGTATTCTCTTTTGTTTTTCGGTTACAAATTTAAACATAAATTCACATTTTACCCCCCCCAATTGTTAATTATTGTTAATTATTGCATATTGCAATAATTTTTAGGTCTTTAGGATCGTTAAAGCCATTAGGTTTATGCATTAATGGAGTTAGTAAATTTTTACAACTTTTAGGTAGACCTCGAAGATACTCCCGCTCGCTGAGAAATATTCAAGCAAGCTTGATATTATTTCGCTCGCTTATTCGTATATTTGATGTAGTTTGATTAAGATTCTTTGAGTATCAAACCATTAAGAAGAACTTGCATGAGAATGGGCAATGGATAAGAAATTGCTAACTTGTTTTATTACACTATATTCCTCATGCTTTTCAAATAACTCTTTTC